>DATGSD010000056.1:0-3626 GCA_035302965.1 Burkholderiaceae bacterium
GTCAGCGATTTTTACAAAACCGGCAATATTAGCGCCTTTTAAATAATTGACTTTGTTTTTACTTTCGCCGTAGTAAACGCAGTGTTCGTGGATATCGTGCATGATGGTATGCAAGCGTTGGTCGACGTCTTCGCGTGTCCAACAAAGGCGCATGGCATTTTGTGACATCTCTAAGCCCGAGACGGCAACACCGCCGGCATTGCTAGCTTTGCCCGGAGCGTACAACACACCTGCTTCAATAAAGGCATAGGCGGCCTCGAGGCGTGTGGGCATATTGGCGCCCTCGGCAACGCAACGCACACCGTTTTTAATAAGCGTTTTTGCGTCGTCCAGGTTAATCTCGTTTTCGGTTGCGCAGGGTAGAGCGATATCGACAGGAACGTGCCAGGGGCGTTTGCCTGCTTCGTAAACCAAGCCGTATTCTTGGGCAAAGCCCTCTAGCGTGCCACTATTATTAGTTTTGAGGCTAACAAGTGCTTCGAGTTTTTCGGAGCTAAGGCCGGCTTCGTCGACGACACAGCCGGTTGAATCGGAGACCGTTATTACTTTTGCCCCAAATTCGAGGCATTTCTCGATGGCATATTGTGCAACGTTGCCAGCCCCAGAAATTGAAACCCGCAAACCCTCGATAGATAGCCCTTGTCTGGCGAGCATTTCTTGGACAAAGTAAATAGTGCCATAGCCTGTGGCTTCGGGGCGCAGCAAGCTGCCACCGTAAGGCAAACCTTTGCCTGTAAATACGCCAGCGGTTGAATTTGACAGCTTTTTCATCATGCCAACCATATAGCCCACTTCGCGTGTTCCGACACCAATATCGCCTGCTGGCACATCGGTGTCTGGGCCTAAGTGGCGCCATAATTCGAGCATGAGCGCTTGGCAAAACCGCATGATTTCGCCGTCTGACTTACCCTTTGGATTAAAGTCGGAGCCGCCTTTACCGCCGCCAAGCGGCAAAGTGGTAAGGGCGTTTTTTAAGGTTTGCTCGAGAGCGAGAAACTTTAAAATTGACAGGTTGACGGTGGGGTGAAAACGCATCCCACCTTTGTAGGGCCCTAGTGCCGAGTTATGTTGTACACGAAAGGCTCTGTTAACCCGGGTTTGGCCTTGGTCGTCGACCCAGGAAACTCGAAATTGGATAATGCGTTCGGCTTCGATTAGCCGCCATAGCAAACCAGGGTCGTGGTACTGTGGCCGTGATTCGATAAACGGCCATATGCTTTGTATGATCTCGTTGACCGCTTGTAAATATTCGGGTTCGTGGGGGTCGCGGCGTTCGACTTGCGCCAAAAATTGGTCAAGAGAGGGTAAGTTCATGGGTTTCTCGGTGTTATTTTTTCATCATTTCAAAAAACTCGGCATTTGTTTTTGTAGCACGAATTTTATCGAGAATAAATTCCATGGCCTCGACCTCATCCATATCGTGGATGAATTTACGCAGCACCCATATTTTTTGTAGTAGGTCGGGCTTAATTAATAATTCTTCGCGGCGTGTGCTCGATTTATTTAAATTAATGGCCGGATAAACTCGCTTTTCGGCTAGGCGGCGCTCGAGATGAACCTCGCTATTACCTGTCCCTTTAAATTCTTCGTAGATAACTTCATCCATACGGCTACCGGTTTCGATTAATGCCGTACCAATAATCGTTAATGAACCACCCTCTTCGAGGTTGCGCGCGGCACCGAAAAACCGTTTAGGGCGTTGCAAGGCATTAGCGTCGACACCGCCTGTTAGTACTTTGCCTGACGCTGGCACAACGGTGTTGTACGCGCGTGCCAAGCGAGTGATAGAGTCGAGCAAAATAACCACATCTTTTTTGAGCTCAACCAAGCGTTTAGCACGTTCGATAACCATTTCGGCAACTTGTACATGACGAGTGGCCGGCTCGTCGAATGTGGAGGCAACGACTTCGCCGCGTACAGTACGCTGCATTTCGGTAACTTCTTCAGGCCGTTCGTCGACTAAAAGTACGATAAGAACAGCTTCAGGGTGATTGCTGGTAATGGCATGAGCGATGTGCTGCATCATGACGGTTTTACCCGACTTAGGGCTGGCGACGATTAGTGCGCGTTGCCCTTTGCCTAGCGGCGCAAAAATGTCTAAAACGCGGCCTGTAATATTTTCTTCGCTTTTAATATCACGTTCGAGCTTCATGACTTCGTCTGGATGTAACGGAGTCAGGTTTTCGAACATGATTCGGTGCTTGATTAACTCGGGTTGGATGCCGTTAACTTTATCGACCTTGACCAGAGCAAAGTAACGTTCGCCGTCTTTGGGGGTTCTAACCTCGCCTTCAATGGCATCTCCGGTGTGGAGGTTGAAACGACGGATTTGTGAAGGCGAGATATAAATATCGTCGGTACTAGCCAAGTACGATGTTTCGGGCGAGCGTAAAAACCCAAAACCGTCTGGTAAAACCTCGAGAACACCGTCGCCAAAGATTTGTTCGCCTTGTTTGGCGCGTCGTTTCATGATGGCAAACATAATTTCTTGTTTGCGCAAGCGGCTGGCGTTATCGATGTCGAGGCTGGCAGCCATTTCGAGCAGCTGCGAGACGTGCAGTGCTTTTAATTCAGAGAGATGCATGAGTCGTGAAAGAAGGGGGGGTTGAGAGGGCGGGGTGGCGGGTCGTGAGCAGACCCGCGCGCAAGGAGTACCCGCGCGCTGTTGGGAGGACTAATTAAAATGCGGTTAAATAGATTCTTCTAGGAATCGGTCGAGTTGCGATTGAGACAAGGCACCAACTTTGGTGGCCGTTGCCTCGCCATCTTTGAACAGCATTAAGGTTGGAATGCCACGAACACCGTATTTTGCGGCTGTTTCTGGGTTTTCGTCGACATTAAGTTTTGCTATCGTAACACGTCCTTCGTACTGTTTGGCCGCTTCGTCGAGGATGGGTGCAATAGCCTTACACGGCCCGCACCACGCCGCCCAGTAATCGACAAGAACAGGCCCGTCGGCCTTGAGAACTTCGGCTTCGAAGTTCGCATCGCTAACATTTCGGATTAATTCGCTCATGGTTGGTTAAACAAAAAGAATAGGGTGACAAAGCGACAACACAATGTATTCTATTAATTAATTATGCTGTTTGTAGTCGAATCTTGACAAGCATACCATTACAGTTGCCCATCTGCCTAAATTATGTGGTTTTTTGGCGCTTTTTGCGCCCTATATTAAGGCGGTTGTCGCGCAAACTAAGTAAGTATCGATAAAATTATATCCTGTTGTTGTCCTTAATTGGGCATTGTTGTCGTTTTACCGTATTTTTTCGGGGATATCTTGCACACACCTAATTATGATGAAGCATCGGTTAAGGTCTTAAGAGGGCTTGAGCCGGTTCGACAGAGACCGGGTATGTATACCCGAACCAATAACCCGCTGCATATTGTTCAAGAGGTTATTGATAATGCCGCCGACGAAGCTTTAGCTGGTTTTGCACGTACTATTCGTGTTGTTTTACATAAAGATTCCAGCCTTTCTGTTGAAGACGATGGCCGTGGTATTCCGGTTGGTTTGCACCCCGAAGAAAAAGCGCCAGTTGCAGAAATCGTATTTTCGCGCTTACATGCGGGCGGTAAGTTTGATAAAAAAACCGGGGGCGCTTACGCATTTTCTGGTGGGCTTCATG
>DATGSD010000057.1:0-6246 GCA_035302965.1 Burkholderiaceae bacterium
GGTATTACGCGGTGACGCCTCCGAAGAAGAATTGGCAAAGCTAAAAGGAGCCTTGGTTTTGGTGGGTACCTCGGCCCTGGGTTTGGCCGATTTGCGTACCATCCCCTTGCAAACCGGCTACCCTGGTGTCGAAGCGCACGCCAACGTTTTAGACACGATTTTACAAGGGGCTTTAGGCTTTGATGTGTTTTACTACCAGCCCGATTGGGAGCCTGGGGCCACTTTGTTGTTATTAATAGTTAGCGGGGCGTTTTTGGCATTTTACTTGCCACGCCGAACGCCGCCCACCATGATTGTTGTCTCGTTGGCTTGGTTGCTGCTGGTACTGGGTAGTAATGCAGCCGTGTGGTGGCATTGGCATTTAGCCCTGCCTTTGGCTTTACCGGTTATTACGGTAGTGGCTTTAGCCTTATTAAATATTATTGCGGGCTTTTTAATTACGAATCGTCAAAAGCATGCCATTCAAAACCTGTTTGGCGAATATGTGCCACCGGCGTATGTCGAGCGCATGGTCGCCAATCCAACAGTGCTTTCGCTTGAGGGCGAACAGCGCGAGATGACGGTCTTATTTGCCGACGTGCGCAACTTTACCGCGCTTTCAGAATCGTTGTCGGCCACCGAGCTTAAAGATGTTTTAAACCGGTATTTATCGGCAATTACCCAAGTTATTTTTGAGCACCAAGGCACTATCGATAAATATGTGGGCGACTTGGTTATGGCGTTTTGGAATGCACCGCTTGATGACCCCGAGCACGCCAAACATGCGGTTGAGGCGGCTTTGGCAATGCAAAAGCGTATGGTGGCTTTGCGCGACGAGTTTGCCGCCGAAGGTTTGCCCGAGTTTCATATTGGCATTGGTTTAAATACGGGCACAATGAACGTGGGCGACATGGGCTCGCGTTATCGGCGCGCCTACACGGTGCTTGGCGATTCGGTTAACTTGGCCTCGCGACTTGAAAGCTTATGCCCTTTTTATGGGGTGCCTATTTTGGTTTCTGAGCAAACCCGCCAAGCCAACCCCGAATTTTTATACCTGCCTATCGATTTAGTGCGTGTGAAAGGCCGTCGCGAAGCGGTTGAGCTTTTTCAGCCGCTGTCGTTTTCAGGACACGCCAGCGAGTTTCAGCGTAAACAAGTTGCGGGTGTCGAAACGTTTTTACGATATTATCGAAGCAAACAGTGGCAGCAGGCGCAAGAACAACTTGCTACCCTATTACAGAACGACCCCAACAATAACGCTTTTTATGCGGTGTACAAAGCGCGTTTAGCCCACATTTTGGCAAGTAAACAGACGCCGGCCGACTTCCCCGTATTTTCGCACGAGCAAAAATAGCCTATGACCGACTGGCTTTCCCTTTTTTGGCACGCTTTTTCTGAGCGTTGGCAAATTTATTACCTGCCGCTGCTAGTATTAGCCGTTTTACTGGCTGTGCCGTTGCGGCGCTCTGCACCACGGACCTTGGTTTTCACCTTGCAAACAGTTGTCTTGTTTGTGTTGTTAATTGTTGCCAGTGCAGTTAGCGTTAGTGTGGGCGCGGGTGCTTATGCTTCGCCATTAGCGCATGCGGCGGTTTTGGTTCTAGGCATGCTGTTAATCCGCCTAGTAGCCTTTAGCTTTTTCCGTTTAGTTGTGCCGCGTTTAGGCGTGTTTCCACCCCGCATCCTCGAAGAGCTACTCGTTTTAGCGGCCTATTGTGCTTGGTTTTTGCTACGTTTATCGGCAACCGGTGTCGATTTGGGCAGCTTGGTAGCCAGTACGGCTGTTTTAACTGCGGTTTTGGCCTTCGCCATGCAAGACACTCTTGGCAATATTTTGTCGGGCCTGGCGCTACAGCTCGATCATTCTGTGCATATTGGCGACTGGATAGAAATCGAAGATGTAAGCGGCGAGGTTATTCAAGTTCAGTGGCGCCATACCGCAATTCGTACGGTTTTCGGAGAAATCGTTGTTATCCCAAATAGCCAATTAATGAAGTTACGCATTAAATTAATTGGCGGGCCCTCGGTACCCTATCGTGTCCGCATTGTGCAGTTTTTTGCCGATTACGATTTACGGCCCTCTCGTGTTATTCATGCCGTTAACGAAAGCCTTGCTGGCTCAAACTTGCTAGGTGTTTCTCCCGATTTCGAAGCGCATTGCCGCCTAGGCGGCTTCGAGCACGGTTTAATCGTCTATCAGGTTGTTTATGGTTTAGACAACCCAGCGCATGGGGGTGGCACCGATGGGCGGGTTTTACACCACGTATTCACCGTATTTCAACGCAATGGTTGGCGCCTTGGAGTGCCTGGCCAAGAAATACTACTAAGTTCGCATCGCGCGCGCGAGCAACAACAAGAAGGGCGTATTCATTACGAATTAACTGCGCGCCGTAAAATGTTAGCTGCCATCGATCTTTTCAGCCCCCTAACCGATGACGAAGTTCAACAAGTTGCGCAAGCGCTACAAACCACCTTTTACTTAAAAGGGGCCACACTTACCCGTCAGGGTAGCATTGGCGAAACTCTTTTTATTGTCGTTAGCGGCGAAGTCGATGTTTGGCTTGAAGAGGCCTCACAACGTCACCGTGTTGCGGTTGTAGGTTCTGGCGAGGTTTTAGGCGAAATGAGTTTGTTAACCGGAGAGCCGCGCCGAGCAACACTAACCGCTAGCACCGACGTTGAATGCTATTTGCTTGACCGCGAGCTGTTTCAGCACTTAGTCACCAATCGGCCCGAACTTGCTGACGCCTTTGCTGCTTTATTAAGCGATCGAAACAAGGGGCTTAGCCAGTTACGCGACGATGTTAAAGAACGCTCGCCCGATGTGACGCCAGAACAAGCGGCATTATTAGCCCGAATCCGCGGCTTTTTTGGTTTGCAGCGGCGCTAAAAAAGCCGTTTTTTCAGCGCCTTACGTTAATGTCGACTATATTGTGTGTGGGGCTGCCTGCTGGAGGATGCCCGATTAGCACTTTATGATTGACAAAAAATGACAAATACCGTGCCTGGCCACGAGCTTGGCTATCAAACAAAGCTTGAAGAGGTTTATGTAGAAGGTGTTGAGCCCTTATTAATTCGCTCTTTACTCGATCGTCAACAGTATTACGACCCTGATGGCCTGGCCGAGGCGCTCGGAATTTCTTCGGCGATTTGGCCTTTATTCGGTTTGGTCTGGCCGTCGGGCTTGCAATTAGCAGCTCAAATAGCGACAAGGCCGGTACGCGAAACCGAACGTATTCTTGAAATTGGCTGCGGTTTGGCTATTGCTAGTTTGGTCGCCCACCGGCGCGGGGCGCAAATCACGGCAAGCGATTGCCACCCCTTTGCGCCGCGGTTTTTAAACGACAACTTACATCTGAATGGTTTGTCGGGATTACCTTACCGCCATGGCCAGTGGGGTGAAGCTAAACCGGTTTCGGCCTTGCTAAACGTTTGTTTGCTTAGCGATCGTTACGATCTTTTGATTGGTAGCGATGTACTTTACGAACGTGATACGCCGCAGCAATTGGCCGAGTTCATCGATCGCCATGCCGCTGAGCAAGCTGAGGTCTGGATTGTCGACCCCGATCGCGGCCATCGCCCGGCCTTTAATCGAAAAATGGCCAGCCGCGGTTTTGTTCTTAAGCAAGAAGCTAAAATGCCAGCTTTTGTTAAGGTTGGCCCTGCGACTAAAGAGCCGTATAAGGGGCGTATGATGATTTACCGTCGCCAAAATGCGCTTACACGATAAAATAGCGTTGTTTAGGCGTGTCTTTATTAGCCTGGCACAAGTAGTACTAGTTTATGCGTCAATAAATACGATAAATGCTTGAAATTAGGATGCACAACCTTGTTTAGTCAATTTGAAGCCTATGCCGGCGACCCTATATTTTCTTTGCAGGCCGCGTGTAATAACGACCCTCGGCCCGAAAAAATTAACTTAAGCATTGGGTTTTATTACGATGATGCCGGGCAAATACCGGTTTTAGAGTCGGTGCAAAAAGCCAGTACCCTCGTCAATAACAAGCAGTACCCGGGTGGTTATTTGCCCATGAGTGGCAGCCCTGTCTATTGCCAAGCTAGCCAAGAGTTAATTTTTGCTAACACTCAAGCTCTCCACGACAAGCGTATTGCTACCATTCAAACTTTGGGGGGGTCTGGGGCTTTAAAGGTCGGCGCCGATATCTTGAAACAGTATTTCCCCGAAGCGACGGTGCATGTTAGCAGCCCCACCTGGGATAACCATCGTGCTATTTTTAGCGGAGCCGGTTTTGCCGTAAAAGGGTATCCGTATTTTGATGCGGCTAGCGGTAAGGTAGCAATCGACGAGTTATGTGCTTATCTCGAAACGCTGCCAACGGCTGATATTGTTTTGCTGCATCCCTGCTGTCATAACCCAACCGGGGCCGATCTAAGCCCAGAGCAGTGGGACCGTGTGGTTGCCATTATTAAGCAGCGACAATTAATTGCTTTTCTCGACATGGCCTACCAAGGTTTTGGTAAAGGGCTCTACGAAGATGCGTATTTAGCGCGGGCTTTAGCCGATGCAGGTTGCTCTTTTTTGCTGGGCCACTCTTACTCTAAAGTGTTTTCCCTTTATGCCGAGCGCTGCGGCAGCCTAAGCATGGTTTGTGCTAGCCATGAAGAAGCCCAACGTGTGCTTGGGCAACTGCAACAAGTCGTTCGACGCAACTATTCTAGCCCGCCAGCTTACGGGGCGCGGGTTATTGAAACCGTTTTAACAAACACCGATTTACGTGCACTTTGGGAAAGCGAAGTCACAGAAATGCGCGTACGCATTCAATCGATGCGACAGCGGCTTCGAGAGGGTCTCGAGCGGCAACAGCCCAGCCACGATTGGCAATTTATTACCCAACAAGCAGGCTTGTTTAGTTATGCGCCGCCTTGGGGTAAAAGCAGCAAACGCTTACAGAGCGAATTTGCTGTTTATATTCTTGACTCTGGCCGTATTTGTGTGGCGGGTTTAAATACTAGCAATGTCGATCGGGCTGCTACGGCATTTGCCGGTGTTAGTGGCTAGCTTGTTAGTTTTTTACTATTAGCGGCAGGCGGTTCAGGGTATAATTTTGCCGTATTTTTTCCGGTAATTAAATTATGTCTAAGTATCGGGTTGCCGCCCTTTATAAATTCGTTCGTCTGCCCCAGTTTCAGCAGTGGCAAGCGCCTTTGTATGCGTTTTGCCAGCAAAATGGTGTGCGTGGCACTTTGTTGCTTGCGGCCGAGGGCATTAATGGCACCATTGCGGGCCCAAGCGAAGGCATCGACGCGGTTTTAAACTATTTACAAGGTTTGCCGGGTTTAAGCCAACTCGATTACAAATTATCGTGGGCCAGCAAACAACCTTTTTATCGTTTAAAGGTTAAGTTAAAGCGCGAAATCGTCACAATGGGGCTTCCTGAAGTCGACCCAAGCACAATGGTTGGTGAGTACGTTGAGCCCACTCACTGGAATGCTCTTATTTCGCAAGCCAACACAGTTCTAATCGATGTTCGCAACGATTACGAAGTTGCCGTTGGTAGTTTCGAAGGGGCTATTAACCCACAAACCGAAAGCTTTACACAGTTTCCGGCCTGGGTAGAGCAACAAGAAGCAAAAGGTATTCTTAGCCCCGATAAGCCCGTCGCCATGTTCTGTACCGGCGGGATACGCTGCGAAAAGTCAACTTCCTTTTTACGTGCCAAAGGCTACGAAAAGGTTTACCACTTACAGGGCGGTATACTAAAATATCTCGAAGCGATACAACCAGCCGATAGTCGTTGGCAAGGAGAGTGTTTTGTATTCGACGAACGTGTCAGCGTGGTACATGGGCTTGCCGAAGGCTCGTACACCCTTTGTCGCGCTTGTCGTTACCCCTTAAGTGCGGCCGATCGCCAGTCGCCTTACTACGTTAAGGGCATTAGTTGCGCTAAGTGTTATCACAAACACTCTGAGGAAAAAAAACGCCAGCTGGCCGAACGTCAAAAACAGGTCGAACTTGCCGAGCAGCGTAACCAAGAGCACGTTGGCATGCAATACGAATTAAAAGCTGGCTAGCTTTGCCAGCTGAGGTTTTACGGGCTGTGTAACTACCTGCACAAAAACGGCGCTTTAAGTTATTAAATTAACCGCTTTGTGGGCGGCTTGTTTCGCTTTTTGTTTTATAGCAGCCGTTAAAAATATAACGGCACGGTCTTTCGAAAGCGAGTCAGCCATGATTCATACGCAATTAACCAGCCGTTTTTTAATCAAACATCCTGTTGTTTTAGCGCCCATGGGCAGTGTGTCTGG
>DATGSD010000058.1:0-7360 GCA_035302965.1 Burkholderiaceae bacterium
ACCCAAGGGCGTTTTGCCCTTTTAACCAATTATCGCGATCTTTCTGAACCAGAAACCGGCAGCCGCAGCCGCGGCTTTTTAGTTAGCGATTTTTTGCGTGGCGAACAAACACCGGCAGCCTATATGCAAGAAGTGGCCGAACAGGCCGACACGTATAGCGGTTTTAATTTATTAGCTGGCGATGCCACTGGGTTTTGCTATTTTGGCAACCGTGGTGAGCCCCAGCCACAAGAACTTGAGCCGGGCCGCTATGTTTTGTCTAACCATTTATTAAATTCGCCCTGGCCTAAGGCCGAACGCCTGCGTCGCCGATTAGGCACCTATCCAAATGCCGATTTAGAAGTCTCTTTAACGCCGATTTTTGAGATTTTAAAAGACAACGGCCAGGCGCCCGACCCCGAGCTTCCTAAAACCGGTTTAAGCCTAGAGCGCGAACGCCTGTTAAGCAGCCCGTTTATTATTAGCCCTGATTACGGCACGCGCAGCTCGAGCGTTATAGCAATTCATCGCTCGGGTTGGGGGCAGTTTGACGAAATAACTTACAACCCAGAAGGTATTGCCACCGAATGGCATAGCTGGCCGTTTCAGTTAAAGCAGGCGCTTAAAGCCTAACGGTGTAAAGTAACGGGTGTAGTTAATAACGCGGCCAGCGTTTTCTAAACAGCAAAACGTTATTTTTGAACGTAGCCCCTTTACAGCAAACAATTGTGTTTTGAACACAGCCTCATGGTTTTTTAACAGCATGAAATTATTTTGGTAATGCGGCCTAATTGTTTTTTCACGGCAAGAAATAATCAATAAAGCCATGGATTTAACCGTTGTAATTTTTGTTTTAGTGTATTTGGCCATGGCCTTGGGGCATTTGCCGGGCTTAAAGGTCGACCGTACAGGGGCAGCTTTAATTGGGGCCATGCTGTTGATGATTACCGGCAAAATCAGCCCAGCGGCCGCTTGGCAGTCGGTCGATTTCAACACGATAGGGCTGTTATTTGGCTTAATGGTGGTGTCGGCGGCCTTTGTGGCTGGCGGGTTTTACGATTGGGTGGCCGCCAAGTTGGGGGAAGCGCCTGTTGGCCCACGAGCTTTATTAGGTTTGATGGTGGCGGTTAGCGCTGGCCTTTCGGCGCTGCTAACCAACGACGTGGTAATGGTGGCCATGATACCCGTGCTGTGCGCCATTACCATTGCGCGCGGCCTAAACCCTATACCATTTTTATTGGGCTTAACGTTTGCCGCTAATGTGGGCTCTACCGCTACCTTAATTGGCAGCCCCCGCAATATGATTTTGGCCGAGACCCTGCACATGAGTTTCACCGATTTTTCGCGTATTACGCTGCTGCCTAGCGTGGTTAGCTTGGTACTGGTTTGGCTGGTACTGGCCGCGTTTTACCGCAACCGCTGGCAGCTAGCAGCAGCCGAGGATACGGCTGCTACACCTACTGCTAACACGGCCGCAGCGGCTGTTGACAGCGCGGCAGATGTGCCTGTTGATAATACGGTGGAAGCGTCAGCGGCCAGTGCGGTTGATGGGTCAACTGATGGTACGGCCAAAATGCCAGCTGATGGCAGTACCCAAGCCGCTGTTGTAGAAGCGGCCGCTGCCGCCCCTGCTCCGCAAATTAAGCCTTTTAATAAAACCGAAACGCTTAAGGCTTCGGTGGTTACTTTGGCGGTTATTGCGGCTTTTGTTTTTACCGATTGGCCGCATGTGTTAATTGCGTTGGCGGCCGCTAGTTTGCTGCTTTTAAACCGCAAAATTTCGTCTCATACCTTGCTAGACGACGTAAACGGCAACTTATTGTTGTTATTAATGGGGCTGTTTGTGGTGAATGCGGCCATGGCGTCAACCGGCCTACCCCATCAGGTAATGACCACCTTGCATAAAATTGGGGTCGATTTGCACTCGCCGCTGCAAGCTTTGCTTATTTCGGCAGTGGTTAGCGATGGCGTGGGCAATAGCCCAACCATTATGTTACTGGCGCCGTTTATTTCTAGCGCCACCGAGCACATTACTTTGCTTGGTACGGCCATTTCTATGGGCACCGGGTTTTCTTCTAACGCCGTTATTTTTGGCAGCTTGGCGGGCATTATTGCTGTTGAACAGGCCAGTGCTCGCGGCATCACCATCAGCCTCGGCGAATTTGCTAAAGCCGGCTTGCCAATTACGGTAATTAGCTTGGCCTTGGCCATTGCTTGGGTGTATTTTTTATCGGCTGTTTAAGCTGACTACGGTAATTAGTTTGGCTTTGGCCATTGCCTGGGCATGTTTTTTTCGCTTGTTTAACCCGACTGAAAACGCCAACAGTTAAACCTTTTGTGCGCCAAACGCAAATGGCTAAGCGGCTTTCTGAATGGAATCGTTAGGCTTTCGTGCCGCTTAGTGGGTTTTGCGTTTCGCTCTGTCAACCCAAGGGGCTTTAAGCGTCTTGGGTTTGTGGCAGCGATGGGTAATCGGTATAACCTTGTGGACCCGAGCCATAAAACGTGGACGGGTCGGCGGGATTAAGCGGTGCTTGCTGGGCAAAGCGCTGGGGTAAGTCGGGGTTGGCAATAAATAAACGGCCAAAGGCGACGGCGTCGGCGTGGCCTTGTTCGATTACAGCTTGGGCGCTTTCGTAGGTAAAACCATCATTAGCAATAACCGGCCCCCCAAAGTGCTGCTTAATTGTGGGTAGCAAGCTGGTGCTGCTAAACGGTTCACGCACAAATAAAAAGGCAATTTGGCGCTGGCCTAGCTCGGTAGCAACGGCTTCATACAAGGCTTTTGGGTTGCTGTCGTGCATGCTGTGTACGGGGTCGGCCGGCGAAATGTTGACGCCCACCCGATCGGCGCCCCAAATACCAATACAGGCGTCAACGACTTCAAGCAAAAAACGTAGGCGGTTGCTTAAACTGCCGCCGTAGGTGTCGTTGCGTTGGTTAGAGCCGTCGTGTAAAAACTGGTCGGGTAAATAACCGTTGGCCGAATGCACAACCACGCCATCAAAGCCCGCTTCTTTGGCGTTACGGGCCGCCTGTGCATAATCGGCCACAATGCTAGAGATTTCTTCGCTGCGTATTGCCCTAGGGGTTGGAAACGGCCGTTTAGGACGCAGCTGGTTAACATGGCCTTCGCAAGCTATGGCACTAGGCGCAACCGGAATCTCTCCGTTCAAAAACTCGGGGTCGGAGACTCGCCCAACGTGCCAAAGCTGTACAAAAATTTTGCCGCCGTGGCGGTGCACGGTTTCGGTAATGCGCTTCCAGCCATTAATTTGTGCCTGACACCAAAGACCCGGAGTATTGCTATAACCCACGCCTCGAGGCGATATGGCTGTGCCTTCGGTAATTATTAGGCCAGCCTCCGAGCGCTGGCAGTAGTACTGGCGAGCCAGCTCGCTGGGGATGCGCCCCTCGTCGGCGCGTGTGCGAGTAAGCGGCGCCATAATAATGCGGTTGTTAAGGCTTATCGAGCCCAATGATAAAGAATCGAACAAATTGGCCATAATACATTGTTATATCAAGGTTAACCCTAGGTGCAAACTTAACACAGTTTGGCACTTTGTAAGGACTTTTTAAGGATTAAAACGCGCAATTATCATGTTCAGCCACTGCACTAAACTCACAACGCCGTCTGAAAGCCGCTTAAAATAGCGCTTAAGGTCGGTTAAATTGGCCAGTGCAATTCGTAAAAACGCTGTAATAAGCCGCCTTTTTTGGCAGGCAAAATACCATTCAAGAGGTTTACATGACGCAATTTGCTGTCATTGGTTTGGGTCGCTTTGGATCGTCGGCCGCACTTGAGCTGATGAAGCTCGGTCATGATGTGTTAGGTATCGATAGCAACCGCAAACTAGTGTCGAAATACGCCGACTCGTTAACGCAGGCGGTTATTGCCGATGCTACCGACGAGCAAGCCCTGGCCGAATTAAGCCTGCAAGATTACGACGTTGTTTTGGTCGCCATTGGCACCGACTTGCAAACCAGTTTGCTGTGTGTGGTGCATTTAAAAAGCCTGGGCATTAAAAACATTTGGGTAAAGGCCTCGTCTCACCCTCAACACCTTATTTTGAATCGCCTGGGCGTCGACCGCATTATTCATCCTGAAGAAGAAATGGGCATGCGCACGGCCCAAGCGCTTAGCTACCCCATGGTTGAAGATTACATCAGCCTGGGCAATGGCCAGTTTATTGTCGAAATTCATGTTAGCGACCAACTTCAAGGCGCGCCGATAGAATCGTTTATGAACAACCTGCCCTCGCCAATATATGTGATTGCGGTGAAACGGCGCTCCGAATTGCTTATTCAGCCCGAAGTCAGTTTTTCTTTGGCGGCCAAAGACATTCTTGTGTTGTTAGGCTCGCTAACGGCCTTAAAAACCCTTGCTCCGCGGTTGGCTTAAGGTGCTTCCTGGTAAGTTTCCGGTTAGCAGTGGTTGGCTTCCCTTAAAAAGGGTGCGCCGAACCGGCCGTCTACCAGCCAGCCCACCCATTGTGTTGGCGGGTGGCTTTATTGTGTTAATTGCGCTTGGCACTTTGTTGCTGTTGCTGCCCTTTGCCAGCCGCGAACCGGTTAGCGTATTAAGCGCCCTGTTTATGGCCACCTCGGCCGTAACAGTAACCGGCCTAACGGTTTTGGACGTTGGCGCCCACCTAACGGGCTTTGGGCAAATTGTATTACTGCTGTTGGTGCAAATTGGCGGTCTGGGCTTTGTGACCTTGGCGGTGGTTGCCGTGTTGGCCTTGGGCCGCCGTATTAGCTTGCGCCAGCAAGGGATTATTCTCGAAGCCTTTAACCAAACTAGTGTGGCCAGTATTCGTAAAACCGCGTTTGCGGTGTTTCGTTTGGCGTTTTTAATCGAGCTATTAGCCATCGTCGTTTTGTTTTTATATTGGCTGCCCAGCGCTGGCTGGGGGCAAGCGCTTTATCGAGCGTTTTTTCATTCAATAATGGCCTTTAATAACTCGGGTTTCGAGCTGCACGGCACAGCCCTCGCCCAATATGTCGATGCCCCCATCCCCATATTAGTAACCACAGCCTTAATTATTTTGGGCGGTGTGGGTGTTTTTGTTTTACAGGATATTCAAGAAAAATGGCGCTGGAAGCGCCTAACGGTATACACGCGCAGCATTATTATTGCCACCATTAGCCTAAACGTGCTGGGCTTTTTATTAATTTGGTTGTTCGAACACAATAACAGCGCCACTTTGGGCGAGTTGTCGGTTAAAGGCCAAGCCTTGGCTGCTTGGCTGCAAAGTGTAACGGCACGCACGGCGGGTTTCACCAGCATCGATGTTAGCCAGCTGCACGACAGCAGCACCTTAATTATGCTGCTTTATATGTTTATTGGGGGCGGCTCGCTTAGTACGGCCAGTGGCATTAAGGTGGGTACATTTGTGGTGTTGGTGTTTGCCGCCATTGCGTTTTTACGTGGTCGCTCTGAAGTGGTGTTGTTTAAGCGCTCGATTGCGCCGCAAACCGTGCAAAAAGCGCTAGCTTTGTTGTTGCTAACCTCGGGCATTGCGTTTATTGGCATTTTGTTAATTGTCATTCTTGAAGACAAGCCGTTTTTATCGTTGGTGTTCGAAGTTGTGTCGGCGCTGAGTACTACCGGCATGACGCGTAATTTAACCCCCGAACTGGGTGGGCCGGCGCAAGTGTTGTTAATGGTGTTAATGTTTGTTGGGCGCTTAGGCCCGCTAACCTTTATTTACAGCCTAAGTACCCAAAAACAAAGCCTTGTGGCGTACCCGCAAACACCCTACCACGTTGGCTAATAGGTGGTCACCATGCCCTATAGCAACTTGCTCTTGCATAGCCAACACCACCCGGGCTTGTCAGGGGTTTGCCCCATTACAAGTGCGCTAGAGGCCTTTGCCGTACGCGCGCAAATGTGCGCCGTTGCCCAAAGCACGATAGACCTCCAATACTATGTGTGGCGCCCCGACTTAACCGGCACGTATTTGCTGTATTGCGTGCTAAACGCGGCGCGCCGCGGGGTGCGCCTGCGTTTGCTGCTAGACGATTTCGGCTGCGGGGGTATTGATGGCACCTTGGCCGTGCTGGCCGACCACCCCAATATTGAAATTCGGCTAATTAACCCCTTTCGGTGGCGCCGCTTTCGCTACCTTAATTTTTTACACGACTTTGCCCGCCTAAACCGGCGCATGCATAACAAGTCGTTTACCATCGACAACAAAATAACCATTGTGGGTGGGCGCAATATTGCCGACGAATATTTTGGCGCCAAAGACGGCGATTTGTTTTCTGACCTTGATGTGGTGGCAGTTGGCCCGGTAGTTAACGCCGTTGGCCACGACTTTAACCGCTTTTGGAACAGCCCCGTCGCCGTCGATGTTGGCCATTTATTAGGTAAACCCAGCACGCGCCAGCGGCGCCGTTTCGAGCATCGCATTGCCCGCCTCTTGCGCGACTCGCGTATAAAACCCTACGAAGAAGCTGCCAACGATGCCGCGCTGCGCAGTGCTTGGCTAGAAGATGTCGAACATTACGAATGGGCGCGCACCACGATGCTTAGCGACAACCCTGAAAAACTGCGCGGCAAAATCGAGCCCGACGATTTAGTGATGACGGGTTTGCGCCGTATTTTTGGCCAGCCACAGCGCCACCTTGAACTGGTAACGGCGTATTTTGTGCCGTCGGCCGATGGCTTAACCCTATTGGCCGAAATGGCCCAACGCGGCGTACACGTACAAGTATTAACTAACTCGCTAGAGGCAACCGACGTGGCCGCCGTACACGCGGGCTATAGCCGCTACCGTAAAGCCCTGATAGCGGCCGGCGTTAGCTTGTTTGAAATGAAACGCATACAAAAAATACCACGGGTGCGCAGCTACGGGCGGCGCGGCCAGCGGCGCCGCCTATTAAGTAGCGCCGGCACAAGCTTGCACTCTAAAACCTTGGCAATTGATGGCCAAACCTTGTTTGTAGGTTCGTTTAACTTCGACCCGCGTTCCAACCTACTAAATACCGAAATGGGCTTTGTGATAGAAAGCCCGGTTTTGGCGGGCGAATTGCACCAAGGCTTTAGCTTGCGGGTGCCACAAATGGCCTACCAAGCCCAGCTTGATAGCAAAGGCCGTTTGTACTGGACCCAAGAAAGCGAGGCACAAGGCCGGCAAGTTTTTTACCGCGAGCCTCGTGCCCCATTGTGGCGCCGCTTTTTAGTACGCGTTTTGGCCTACTTGCCAATTGAACGGCTTTTGTAAGTGGTTTTGCCGCCTTAGGCAATACCGTGGCGGCGCTTATGCAAGGCGTGGATTTCGTCGGCCAAGCCTTCTACAGGGCCATGAACCGTAGCGTCCATAATCACTTCTTGAATAGGCAAGGTACGCACGGGTGGCAAGGCCACATCCATATC
>DATGSD010000059.1:0-2817 GCA_035302965.1 Burkholderiaceae bacterium
CTACGTAAAATTTGTATAGCAGCCCAAAGCGCGTTGCTTGAATTTGGAGCAGCTACCCACAGTAACTGAGAGGGGGCTAAGCCGTGTTGAACCCAAGCTGCAATTTGGGGTTGATAACCAGGGTTAAGCAAAACAATGGGGCCTTGGTTTAAGTGGCTAAGGGCGGGCAAAACCAGTTGTAGTTCGCCAACGCCGGGCTGCTGTACAAGCACATTAATTAATTGCCCTAAAGGCCAGCCTTTGCCTGGTAGCTGTTGTGATAAGGCCTTGTAGCCGGTATCGATATAGCGGCCTTGAGCCTGCGCTAATTGTGAAGCACGCCAAACATTTGGATGGATAGGCGGCTTGTTATAAGACGATGATTTCGACATAAACGAAGTGGTTCAAAAGCGGTTTAATTAAGCACAAAATAACTGTATAAATATACAGTAGTTTATTGAAGGATAATAAAAGGTTTTCAAACTTGCAATTTTTAAGTAATTCACCGAGGTCAAGTCATTGAAGCGTTCGATGCGTCGTGTGCAATTGATGAAAACAGCGCCCTTACCTATGCGACAAGGGGTGGCACCTAGCCGGGTTTATTTACCACCTGGGCCTTGGGCAACGGTGTTTGATTTTCTTCAAGAGCGCTTTCCTGCGCTAAGTGCGCAGCAGCTATTGGTGCGCTTAAAACAGGGCGATATTGTCGATGCCCAAGGCTTGCCGCAAAGCCCCGACACGCCTTATTTAGCAGGAGGGTGGTTGTGGTATTACCGCAAGGTCGAGCAAGAAAGAAAAGTGCCGTTTAGCTTAAAAATCCTTTATCACGACGAGCGCTTGGTTGTTATTGATAAGCCCCACTTTTTGGCAAGTGTTCCTGGCGGGCAGTATGTTCAAGAAACGGCTTTAAGCCGCTTGCGCCACTTGCTGCAACAGCCATTGTTAACGCCCATCCATCGTCTAGATCGTGAAACGGCCGGCGTGATGGTTTTTTGTGTTGATCCCGCAAGCCGCGGGGCGTATCAAAGCTTGTTTCAGTCTCGGGCTGTGCAAAAAGAATACGAGGCGCTTGCCGCTTTTCGAAGTACGTTGCCGCTTCCTTGTTGTTATCGCAGCCGTATAGAGCACGGGCAAACCCGTTTTTTTATGCAAGAGGTTGCTGGCAGCCCCAATAGCGAAACGTTTATTTCGTTGTTAGCTCGTAAAGGGCGCTGGGCGCATTATTTATTGCGGCCTACTAGCGGGCGTAAACACCAGCTTCGGGTCCATTTAAGCGCTTTAAAAATTCCTATCTTAAATGACCGCTTCTACCCTAAGCCCTTACCCATTGATACCCCTGACGATTTCAACCGTCCTTTGCAGCTTTTAGCTCGGGCGCTAGAGTTTACCGACCCAATTACTGGTCAGCGTCGCCGCTTCGAAAGTAAACGCCATTTATGGCCGCTAGAATCGATCAATCAGCGGTTGTAGAAACGTGTTTTAAACTTGAGGCTTAATGTCGTGTGTTGTTTTCAAGGTTTAGGATCGAAGTTTATGCGTTATTTAAAAATAATTGGCTTATCGCTGGCCTTGTGGGGCTTTGCTAGCGTTGCCGGGGCCGACACTTTAAAGCTCGTTCAAGACCGAGGTTATGTTCAGTGTGGTGTCACCACTGGCTTTCCGGGTTTTTCTGCTCCCGACGATAAAGGCGAATGGCGGGGGCTTGATGTCGATCTGTGCCGAGCGATTGCAGCAGCTACGTTAGGCGACGCGAGTCGTATTAAGGCCGTACCCTTAAATGCCCAACAACGCTTTACAGCCTTGCAGTCGGGCGAAATTGATGTGTTAACGCGCAATACTTCGGTAACGTTGCAACGCGATACGGCCCTGGGTGCCATGCATGCCGGCATTAATTTTTACGATGGGCAGGGGTTTTTAATCGCGAAAGAGTTGGGGGTTGAAAGTGCCACCGAACTCGATGGCGCCACCATTTGTTTGCAAACCGGCACCACCACCGAAAACACCTTGGCCGATTGGGCGCGAGCCAATAACATCCAGTACACGCCAGTTGCTATCGAGCAATACAACGAAGTGGTTAACGCCTTTATTGCCGGGCGTTGCGATGTGTTTTCAACCGATACATCGGGTTTAGCGTCGTTGCGCGTTTCTAAGTTAAGCGATCCAGAGGCGTATAAGGTTTTGCCAGAAATTATTTCCAAAGAGCCACTCGGGCCTTATGTTCGTCAAGGAGACGACAGGTGGTTTAATGTGGTGCGTTGGGCGCATCAGGCCATGCTTGGTGCCGAAGAATTAGGCTTAACATCGGCCAATGTTGACGAGCATCTCGAAAGCAGCAGCCCCCTTGTACGACGTTTTTTAGGGGTTGATCCGGGGGCTGAAAAAGGTTTGGGGCTAGACCCTTCTTGGGCCTACAACATTGTTAAGCAAGTTGGCAATTATGGCGAAAGCTTCGAGCGCAATGTCGGCCAAGAAAGCCCGTTAAAAATCGAACGCGGCCTTAATGCACTCTGGACTGATGGCGGCTTAATGTACCCGTTGCCTATTCGTTAGTTGCTTGCCGGGCGTCTTTGGTAACGCCCATCTGCTAAACGCTCAACCAAGTCAGAAAGCTCTAGTTGGGTTAGCACGGCGTTTAAGGTGGCGATATCAAGTTGGCTGCGTTGTGCTAACAAATCGATGGGGGTGGGGTCGTAAGCTAGTTGCTCAAGCACCGTTTGTTTCAAGGGGCTTGCTTCTACATCAGAAACTGTTTCCACGTCTGGGCTTGTTTCTACATCAGAGGCTGTTCCTATATCTGGGCTTGCTTTTGTATCAGAGCGCGCCGCTTTGGGGGCTTCA
>DATGSD010000060.1:0-3683 GCA_035302965.1 Burkholderiaceae bacterium
TGTTGTCGTCGGTTTCTTGGGGCTGTTCGGGGCTGCCGCCAGGCCCGATTTGTACCGGTGTGGCGGCGCCTAAATTACTGGCCGGCGTCATGGCAGCAATATGGCTGGCGTACAAAATAAATGTGCCGGCACTGGCCGCACGCGCCCCCGAGGGGCCAACATAGGTGGCAACCGGTACCGACGAGGCCAAAATATCGCGAATAATTTTTCGCATTGACGAGTCGAGCCCACCCGGTGTGTCGAGCTTAATAATGGCTAATTCGGCGTTTTGTTTTTGCGCTTGGCGCAAACCACGGTTAATAAAATCGGCCGTGGCGGGGCTGATGACATCGTCGACTTCTAATTCGACAACCAGCGGCGCGGCTGCAGTAGCACTACTTATTAGCAATAAGGCAAACCATGCCCATAGCAAGAGCGAAATAGGCTTAATTAATAGCGAACGGTGTGCCTTCATAGTGTGGTCCGGGCCACTTAGCGCGCCAACCGTTTAAGCTCGGCGGCTAGTACGACCGCTTGATTATGTTTGGTGTCTTTTGCCGAAAAAAGCAAAGTAATAGTTGAGTTTTTGGCCTTTTCTATTAGCGCGTTTAACTGCTTTTGCTGCTCGTCTCCGTTAAGTTCGGCAAGGTAGCGCTTTTGAAATTCGGACCACTTATTTGGATCGTGGCCAAACCATTTACGCAATTCGGTGCTGGGCGCCAAGGCTTTGTACCACTCGTCGTATTTAAAGCTGGCTTTAGAAAGCCCGCGTGGCCAAAGCCGATCGACTAAAACTCGATAGCCGTCAGTGCTTTCGGCATTGTCGTAGCTGCGTTTAATACGAATATTGACGCCCATGACCTTTCCTAGTTGTGCGTCATGTTAATTGGAACAATCCACTCATCGTATTGTTCGGCGGTAACTAAACCGCTGGCTAAAGCGGCTTCGCGCAAAGTGGTTTTTTCGGCTTCGGCTTTTTTAGCGATGGTGGCGGCGTTGTCGTAGCCGATGTGACGATTAAGCGCCGTAACCAGCATGAGGTTTTTCTCGAGGTTGGCCTCGATGACTTCGGTGTTAGGCTCGATGCCCACAGCACACTGGTCGTTAAAGGCTAGGCAAGCATCGGCAAGAAGCTCGAGGCTTTCCATTACATTATGCACCATTACTGGCTTATACACATTAAGTTGGAAGTTACCTTGGCTGCCAGCAAAAGCAACAGCGGCATCGTTGCCAAAGACTTGGGCACACACCATGGTTAAGGCTTCGCTTTGCGTGGGGTTAACCTTGCCGGGCATGATGGATGAGCCGGGTTCGTTGTTAGGAATGATTAATTCGCCAATGCCGCAACGCGGCCCACTGGCTAACCAGCGAACGTCGTTGGCCATTTTCATGAGGCCACCGGCAAGCGTACGCAACGCGGCCGATAAATTTACCAAAGCATCGTGGGCCGAGAGCGCAAAAAACTTGTTATCGGCTGCCCGAAACGGCAAGCCGGTAAGTTTAGCAATGTGGGCCGCCGTGGTTTCGCCAAAGCGTGCGTGGGCATTTAAACCGGTGCCGACCGCGGTACCACCAATGGCGAGGTCGTAAATACCCGGCATGGCCGCTTCAACCGCATGTAAGCCGAAATCGATTTGTGCCACCCAGCTGCCAATTTCTTGGCCAAGTGTAATGGGTGTGGCATCTTGCAAGTGGGTGCGACCGGTTTTAACCACATCGGCGTATTGGCGCGATTTGTCATCGAGCGTGTTACGCAGCTTTTTTACGGCGGGTAAAAAGTGGTCGTTAACAATTTGCGCCACGGCAATGTGCATGGCGGTTGGAAAGGTGTCGTTTGACGATTGCCCGCGATTAACGTGGTCGTTAGGATGAACCGGAGTTTTGCTGCCCATAGTACCGCCGGCTAATTCGATGGCGCGGTTTGAGATGACCTCGTTAACGTTCATGTTTGACTGCGTACCCGAGCCAGTTTGGAACACCACCAACGGAAATTCGTCGTTCAGTTTGCCAGCGATTACTTCGTCGGCGGCTTGCACAATAAGCTTGGCGATGTCTTCGGGCAGTTCGCCTAATTCGGCATTGGCCAATGCGGTTGATTTTTTTAAAATGCCCAAGGCTCGAATCATGGGGGGTTGCCAACGAAAACGGTCGACACCGATAGGAAAGTTTTGAATCGAACGCTGCGTTTGGGCACCCCAATAATGATCGGAAGGGACTTGAATTTCGCCCATAGAATCGGTTTCGACACGTTTGGCCATCAGAGATCTCCTTTTTTGCGATGAGTAAGTGGTAAACGGCTTGCTAGTAGTACTAGTCTAGCGGATTTGCTGAATCCAATAACGGCTAAGGTCGATTAAACGGTTGGCAAAACCCCATTCGTTATCGAACCAAATGAATATATTGACAAAATTACCGCCGTTAACGCGGGTTTGGCTGCCATCAATAATGGCCGAGTGAGGGCTGTGATTGAAATCGATGGAAGCGTGTGCTTGGTCGGAATACGCCAACAGGCCATTTGAGTTTTGTGCGGCGTTTTGCAAGGCGGCGTTGAGCGCCTGCTTTTTAACCGGCTGCTGCAACTGCAGCATTAGGTCGATGGCCGACACATTAAGTGTGGGCACCCGTATGGCTTTGGCGACAACTTTATTACTTAATTGCGGCAATAAGCGCTCTACCCCACGAGCTAGGCCGGTGTCGACCGGGATAATAGATTGCATGGCCGAGCGTGTGCGCCGCAAATCGCTATTGTGGTAGCCATCAATTAACGGTTGGTCGTTCATAACCGAGTGCAGCGTGGTTAAGAAAACATGTTCTAAACCAAACTCGCGGTTAAGAAGATCGAGTACCGGCACACTGGCATTGGTGGTACACGAGGCACACGAAACCAGCTTCTCGGTACCGTTGAGCAGGTTTTGGTTAATACCGTACACAATGGTGGCATCGACATCGTCGGCGCTATTACCGGGGTGCGATAGCAGTAAACGAGGGCTGCCCGCTTTTATAAACCCATTGAGTTGCTCGCGGCTGCTGTATTGGCCTGAGCACTCGACTAATAAATCGAGGTTAAGCGCTCGCCAATCGACATCGTTGGGGTTTTGCCCGTGGCTAACCACGATGGCATCGTCATTAATAAATAGGTGCTGGGTATCGTGGCTTACCGTGCCCGGAAAAACGCCATGGGTAGAATCGTAGCGCGTTAAATAAGCCATGGTGGCTAAATCGGCGGGCTCGTTAATGGCAACTACTTGCAAGGTTTGGTTTAAGTGCTTTTCGTAGAGGGCACGCAAGAAACAACGACCAATTCGGCCATAGCCATTAATTGCAAGACGAAAGGGTCGGTTTCTGGAGGTATTCATAAGTGGTTACACCTTTAACCATTAAGGGTTGAGCGCGGCCTTTTTGCAGGTTTTTGCAGTGTGGCCAAGGCTTTATTTTAATAAGCAATTGAGTAACCGCCATCGACCACCAAAATATGGCCATTAACGTACGATGACGCGGCTGAGGCTAAAAACACCGCCGGGCCGGCAATTTCGACTGGATCACCCCAGCGGCCAAGGGGGTTGCGGCCAACTAACTGGCTGCTAATTTCGGGGTTGTTAACAATGGCTTGGTTGGTTTCGGTGGCAAATGTGCCGGGCGCAATGCCGTTGCTATTAATGCCGTGTGGGCCGTATTCGACGGCAAGTGAGCGCACCATGGCTTCG
>DATGSD010000061.1:0-7223 GCA_035302965.1 Burkholderiaceae bacterium
TTGCCAGCCTGTTTGTGCGGGCTTTCATGTATTCCCAAATAGCGTGCTAAAACCCGTTGCACATTACCGTCCATAATGGCGGCGCGTTCACCATAGGCAAAGGCCGCGATAGCAGCGGCAGTAGTACGGCCAATACTGGGTAGTTGTTCAAGCTCTTGGGCTGTTTTCGGAAACGTTGCTGCGTGTTCGAAATAAACAATTTGGGCGCATTTATGCAAATTATGGGCACGCTGATAATAGCCAAGCCCCGCCCAGTAAGGAAGTATCTCGTCGACATCAGCCGTGGCCAAGCTTTTAAGGGTTGGGAAGCGCGCTAAAAAACGTTGGTAGTACGGTATAACAGTTGCGACTTGGGTTTGCTGCAACATAATTTCGGATAACCAAATCGTATACGGGCTGTTGCTTTCTTGCCAAGGTAGATGATGTCGTCCGGCCGCTTTTTGCCAGTTGGCAATGGTTTGCGCAAAGGTTTTGAGTCGTTGTTGCGTGTTGTTTGCTGATGTTTGAGGCATTAACAGTTAGAAGCGAGTGTTGCGGGTAACCGAGAGGCGCGCCGATAAAGCCGCTAATATAGCCACAATAACCACGGCAAAGATTAAGTCGGTACTAGCTGGTAGTTTTAGGCTAAGGTGGGTGCCGTAGCTGCTAGCAAGGCTAGCCAGCGCGCGGTTAAGTGGCAGCAGCGCTAAGGTACTAAAAATAATTGCTAAAAAACTAGCCAATAAACCGGTTAAAGCGCCTAAATATAAAAAAGGTCGTCGCACAAACGATTCGGTTGCACCAACCAAACGTGCCGCTGCAATTTCTTCTCGTTGCACCAGGGCTTGCATACGTACCGTATTAAACACGGTAGCAAGTACTACCAAAGCTACGCCTATGGCTAATAAAGCAATGCCTATACGTAAAAACCGCAGCAAAGCATCGAGGCGTTGCACCCAGGCGCTGTCGTGCTGAACTAGGCTGACGTTCTCCCAGTTTTGCCACTGCTTAACTAAACGCTCGGCGTGCTCAGCCAGGTTGTCGTGTTCGGCCAGGGTAACGATGATGGAGTCGGGTAAGGGATTTTCGGGTAAAGCGGCCAAAGCGTCGGCCCAATTAGGGTTGCTTTTCAGCTTTGTTAAAGCGTCGCTTCGATCGACAATGCGGCTTGCCCTTATGTCGTTTGCGTGTTCAGTTTTTAGCCGTTGCGCAATATTTTGCTTGGCATCTTCAGGCGCTGTTGGCTGTAAAAAAATGGTGATTTCGGGTGACACCGGTACTTCGCGCACAACCGGTTGTGCCGACGTTAAGATGGCAGCACCCACAATAGGCACGCTAAGTGTTAATGCAATAACTAATAAGTTAGCTAGGGTTGAAAACGGTTGTAGAACAAGGCGTCGCGTTGCAATTGCAAAAGCGTAACGATGTTGACGAAGCCAGCGCCTCATACAGATGCTCCGGTATCGGTGAAGCGGCCGCCTTCTATATGGAATGTGCGCGAGGTGTATTTGGCCATTAAGGTTTTGTCGTGCGAGGCAATTAACGTGGTTACCCCTACGCGATTAAAGTCTCTAAAAACATCCATAATCCGTTGTGCTGATTGCTGGTCAAGGTTTGCCGTTGGTTCATCAACAATTAAGACCGATGGCCGATTAACAATGGCACGTGCAATGGCTAGACGTTGTTGCTCGCCGCCCGAGAGTTCTATCGGTAACAGGTCTTCTTTGCCTTCTAGGCCAACTTTTTGCATGGCTGCACGTGCACGAGCAAGGGTTTGTTGATGGTCTAGACCGATAACCGTTAGCGGTAACATGACATTTTTAATGGCGTTACGGTCGTACAGTAAATGCGGGTCTTGCAAAATTGTACTAACAGCACGACGCAAATAAGGGCGAGCCCTAGCTGGTATTTTGTCTAGCCTTTGGCCTTTGACAGAAATTGCTCCGCGGCTGGGCGGTTCGAGCCCCGCAATTAATTTTAAGAGGGTAGATTTACCAGCACCCGATGGCCCCGAAACAAAAACAAACTCGCTGGGCTTTATTCGAAAATTAATATCGGACAAAATATTTTGGCTGCGACCATAGGCCTTAAAGACGTGTTGGAATTCGATCATGAGCGTTCTGCGACGATAAGGGGCGATGTTAGCGATATACTGACACAGCGATTAAACAACTACCAGCGGAAAATACCACAAGTTTATGCGCAAACTCTTGAGCTCGTCAGCGAATCGACAAAAGCTTACGTTAAGCACACGGCAAACTCATGTTGTTTGGCAATTTGGTGTTTTGCTGGCAGTGCTTGGCTTGCTTGGCTTTTTGCTGTCAAACCTATTGCACAACCTTGAGGCTCGCAATATTGCCTCTGGCTTTGGTTTTTTACACCGCGAAGCAGGGTTTGCAATTGGTGAGTCGGTCATTCATTACCAGCCTTCCGATAGCTACGGTCGTGCCATTGCGGCTGGCTTGTTAAACACCATTAGGGTAGCGTTAATCGCCATTATAGGTGCCACCGTATTGGGGGTTTTGCTCGGGCTGAGTCGCTTGTCGCAAAATGGGCTTTTGCGTTTACTTTCAGCTTCTTACATCGAATTAATTCGCAATACTCCTTTACTGTTACAGCTGTTTTTCTGGTACGCCTTAATTACTGAGGCCATGCCGCCAGCACGTGCTGCGCTTAACCCCTTGCCTAGTGTTTATATCTCGAATCGGGGCTTAAAACTGCCTGGTTTACAAGCAGAATCGTTAGGTGGCTTGTTAATGGGTCTAGGCCTTGCTTTGTTGGTTTGGGTGGTGTTTTGGCATTTACAACGTCAACGTAGGACAAACGTTTTACATAAAAAGCCATTATGGTTGTTTTTGTTGGTGTTTCCGCTTGCCGGAGCGTGGCTAGGTGGCGCGTCGTTTTCCTTAAACTTACCTCAATTAAAAACGTTTAATTTTGTAGGCGGGGTAAGCATTAGCCCAGAATTTACGGCATTGTTGGTGGGCTTGGTGGTTTATTCGGCTGCTTTTGTCGCCGAGGTTGTACGTGCGGGTATCGAATCGGTGTCAGCAGGGCAGTGGGACGCTGCAAGAGCTCTTGGCTTATCGAATACAACGGTTTTGCGTAAAGTGGTTTTTCCGCAGGCGCAACGCTTAGTCATTCCGCCCATTACCAGCCAATATTTAAACATTACAAAAAATAGTTCGTTGGCGGTTGCCATTGGCTACCCAGACATCGTGTCGGTCGCCAATACAACGCTTAATCGGACGGGTCAGGCTGTTGAAGGAATTCTCATTATTATGGCGGCCTATTTGCTACTTAGTTTAGTTATCTCTGTTTTAATGAACCTCTATAACCGCCGCTTAGCATTGCCAGGTTATGCCTAATCACTCGCGCTTTTTTTTGCTACCGTTCTTGGCCAGGCGTTTTAAAGACGCACAGCATTCGCGAATTTATCAGGCACTTTTTGGTACGCCCGTAAACGCTTTAATTAGCGTGCTGCTACTGTGGCTATTGCTGCTCCTTTTGCCCGGTTTATTCGATTGGCTGGTTTTTAACGCGCGCATAAAGGCCCAAAGCAGCCAAGATTGTGCGGCGGTTGCCGGGGCGTGTTGGGCCGTTATTGTTAAAAAACACCGACTAATTTTGTTTGGTTTGTATCCGTTTGATCAGCAATGGCGGCCGTTGCTAGCAAGTATTTTATTAATTACCTTAATTGTGTGTAGTGCTATGCGGCGCTGTTGGCGGCCTTGGTTGGCGTTAGCGTGGCTGTTAACTCTTGCTGTTGTTGCCGTTTTAATGTGGGGCGGTGTGTTTGGCCTTACTTACGTTGATAACTCGCGCTGGGGTGGCTTGCCCTTAACCTTGATCTTATCGACTGCTGGCGTGGCTTTTGCTTTTCCGCTAGGGGTCTTGCTTGCTTTAGGTCGGCGCTCAAATTTACCGGTGTTGCGCGGTTTAAGTATCGCCTATATCGAACTTATTAGAGGTGTGCCTTTAATAAGCCTGCTTTTTATGGCGTCGGTTATGTTGCCACTTTTTTTACCAGCGGGTTTTGGCATAGACAAATTATTACGAGCACAAATTGCCATTATTTTGTTTGCGGCTGCTTACATTGCAGAAACAGTAAGAGGGGGTTTGCAAACCATGCCTAAAGGGCAGTACGAGGGAGCATTTTCTCTAGGTTTGGCGTATTGGCCCACCATGCTTTTTGTTATTTTGCCGCAAGCATTAAGACGCGTCATTGGGCCTTTGGTTAATATTTTCATCTCGATTTTTAAAGATACCTCTTTGGTAGTGGTTATCGGTTTATTCGACCTTACCCTCGCAGCAAAATCGGCGGCCACAGACCCCGATTGGCAGGGCTTTAGCATAGAAATTTATTTATTTATTGCACTTATTTATTTTGCTTTTTGTTTCGCTATGTCGCGTTATAGTCGGTCACTCGAGAATCATTTGCGCTATTAATTAACAAAAATTGCCATTTTGTTCCCCTATCATGCCCGGCCCTGCATTACACTGCGTAAGAATGTAATTAAATGACGTTTTTTCGAGCTTTTGCTTATAGAAAAAACGGCTGTTTTACTTTTTCAAGGAACTCTTATGAATAAGACAGGTAGTCTGAACGCTTTAGCCGCATTAATGGTTGCAGCCGCTTTAATAACGGGTTGTGCGACGGTAGATCGCGAAATGAGTGGCATGTCAACCGGTGGCCGTACAGCCACAGGTGCTGGTGTGGGAGCGGCTGTTGGCGCTGGGCTTGGTGCTTTAATTGGCGATAGCAGTAAGGCTGCCTTAATTGGTGCTGGCATAGGAGCAGTTGCCGGTGGCGTTGTTGCTTATAACTGGTCAGGGATTAAAAATGATGTTGAACAATCGGGTGCCGCCGGTTTAGGTGTTGACGTTATTGAAATGCCCGATGGCACACTGAAAGTAAATATCCCGGGCGCTACTTCTTTTGACACCGGCAAAGCCAATTTGAAACCGGCATTATTACCTGTTCTTGATAGCGTAGCGCGTGCACTGATTCAGCATCCCGAGTTACGCACCAAAATTATTGGCTATACCGACAATACCGGCCCATTAGCGCTAAATCAGAAGCTCTCACTTGATCGTGCGCAAAGCGTAGCGACCTACCTCGAGTCAGAAGGGGTTAGAGCTTCCGACATTGTTATTGAAGGCTTAGGCCCTGCGAACCCGATCGGCGATAACGCCACTGCCGAAGGGCGTTCGCTAAACCGTCGTGTTGAAGTATTTTTGTACGCCGTTCAAGCGCAGCAGTAAACGTCATCCGTTTTTGCTAAATACCACGTGAGAAAAATCACGTGGTATTACCTCTGGACATTTTTAGCCTTAAGGCGCACTCCGGCTGCCTTAATAGGTTACTTTGTTTTAGCTGGTTAACGTAGGTTTTTGATAAGGCTTGCAACGACTGCTTCAATTAGTTGCTGTTCCTTTTTCGAAAGCTGCCACCACTGATTTGGTGAAAGGCTTTCGAAAGGCCATAGCCCGACAGTTGTTTGTCGTCCGTGCTCTTTGAGTTGGTACACAGTTTGGCTTATTGGTGCAGGCTGCGGTTCGATGGGGCCGGAGCCATCGTAGAGCCACTGTGCATTAACTTTGAGCACGTTAGCCAACGTAAAAATAGCGCGCGGAGTTGAGCGGGTTTGTGCTTCGTAGTTTGCAATAGCTCCTTGCGAGATACCACAGGCACGAGCTAACTCCGCCTGCGTCATGCGGCGCTTTTCACGAACGTAGCGAAGTCGATCAGCAAATGTTTTCACATATGTGATTGAATGATGTAATTCAATCACATTGGGAATAATATGACCACAATCGTTATATTTGTTGTAAAACTATGTAATTGATCACGGCAATAAACAGGGGTGAGGAAAAAATAATGGCTAGTCAAATCCTTTTGTTGTGTGCTCCTAAAGAGCAAGCATGGCAGTATGATGAAGTTTTGACGCAATTAAGCGCCCATTCATTCTCAACAAAGCTGTGCCATGACCTTAGTAATTTGTCTAAAACGTCGCAAGAAACCGTGGCAAAGGCCAACACAAACGTGATGGCCCTTTTAGCTGGTGATCCGGCAGAAAATGGTCCGGCAGCCCGTTACCTTCGGGCTTTACGACCAGATAGCGCTATTGTTTCTCTTTGTTTTACAGATAGCGACAGTGAAAGCATTGCCTTGCTGCAGGCTGGGGTTGATTTTATTTTGCCCGCTAAAGCTTCGACCGAATTAATTGTTGCTGCCTTACTTAGTGTTTTGCGCCGCAGCCTCGCTATACCAGTGCAAGAGCAACAAGCTGAACACGTCGATAAAGAGCGCCGCTGGGTTTTGAAAGAGCGGGGTTGGCGTTTAGTTAGCCCAAATGGGTTAGCGTTAAATTTAACTACGACCGAGCGAGAGTTTTTTAAATTAATGCTGGCAAACCCCGCGGGTTTACAAGTTGAGCGGCTCGCTATGGCGCGCGTTATAGAAGAGCGCACTGGGACCGCCTCGGCCGAAAGCTTTGATGCGCGTATTGCCGTACTCATTGCGCGCTTGCGACGCAAAGTAGTCGAGCAGCTAGAAACAGAACTACCGTTAAAGTCTGTTTACCGCGTTGGCTATATGTTTACTGAAGAGCTGCGCGAAGAAGCTTAGTTGTTAGTTATTACGCTAGACAGCGTTGTCGTTTAATGTATTTATTAGGGCGTGCTAAGCGTCGCGTTTGCGCACCGTCCTATGTTTTACTTAACACCATCATATTGTCGCGGTGCATAAGTTCGGGGTCAGACATACTGCCCAAAATATCGGCAATACGATGGCTGGGATGGCCAATAATACGGCGTGTATCGTTAGCTGAATAATTAATAAGACCACGACCATATTCGTGCCCGTTTTCGTCGGTGAAAGCAACAACATCACCGCGTTCAAAATCGCCACTAACTTTAACCACACCGATGGGCAGTAAGCTTTTATGCCCGTCGGTTACTGCTTTGATTGCACCCGAGTCGAGCGTAAGCCGGCCGCGTAGGCGTAGGTGGTTGGCTAGCCAGCGCTCTCGTGCCGATCGGGCCGGCAGCTGGGCACGCAGTTCGGTGCCAATGGCTTCGCCTGTGGCTAATCGGTATAAAACATTGCTTTGTTGCCCCGATGCAATTAGGGTATGGCCCCCGCTATTAGCGGCACGTTTAGCGGCCAAGACTTTGGTTAACATACCGCCTGTGCCGACGGCGCTACCACTAGCGCCGGCCATGGCTTCGAGCTTTTTGTC
>DATGSD010000062.1:0-2808 GCA_035302965.1 Burkholderiaceae bacterium
TTTCTGGTCAACACCTTCAACTCGATGGCGAAGCCGATGCATTAGCTCGCGACAATGTTTTCGCCAGCCAACACATCCAAGTGCCGTCGCAAGGCATTGCTCTTTTTATTAATGCGTTTAACTTCCCAGCTTGGGGTTTATGGGAAAAAGCCTCAGCGGCACTGCTTTCGGGTGTTCCTGTTGTAGTAAAACCTGCAACGGCAACCGCCTGGCTAACTCACGAAATGGTCAAAGACGTTGTCGAAGCCGATATTCTTCCTAAGGGCGCCCTTAACATTATTTGTGGCCGCCCCGATGGCTTACTCGAGGCTTTACAGCCACTCGATTTAGTTTCTTTTACCGGCTCGGCAGAAACCGCCGCCACGCTGCGCTCTCATCCAAAAATTCGCCTCGAAGGGGTGCGTCTAAACGCCGAAACCGACAGCATTAACAGTGCCATTTTAGGGCCCGATGCCGCCGCTCTCGATTTGCTCGTACGCGAAGTTGTGCGCGAAATGACATCCAAATCGGGCCAAAAATGCACCGCCATCCGTCGTATTTTTGTTCCTGAAAACCACTACGACGATGTCGCCAAGGCAATCGCCGAACGATTGAAAAAAATTATTGTAGGCGACCCCCGACAAGAAGACGTCCGTATGGGTAGCTTGGTCAGTCTTACCCAGAAAAAAGCCATCGAAGACGGTATTAACGAACTCGAAAAAATTGCCGATGTTCTTTACGATGGCCGCAGCGAATCAACCGTAAAAGTTGATAATCCTGAAAGTGCCTGCGTTGCCCCCTTATTATTTGGCGTCAAAAACCCCGATACCACTGAAGCTATTCACAGCCTCGAGGTTTTTGGCCCAGTGGCCACCCTGATGCCTTATCGTGATGCCGCTCATGCTTACGAATTAGCGCGCCGTGGTAATGGCTCGCTTGTTGCCTCGGTTTACAGCGAAGACGCTGCTTTTTTAGCCGACGCCGCTACCCAATTAGCAGAAAGCCATGGCCGTGTCTTGTTAATTAATGAAGCCGTTGCGAAAGCTCAAACCGGCCATGGCAACGCCATGCCACAATGCAACCACGGGGGCCCAGGCCGCGCCGGAGGAGGTCAAGAACTCGGCGGTCTACGTGCCCTACAGTTTTACCATCGACTGGCAGCTATCCAAGCGGCGCCCGAAGTGCTCAAACACTTAGCAAGCGCCCCAGCCGATCAAGCGTGATAGTTACAAAATTTGCGGAGACCTGCCATGCAAGCCTGTCCTGAAGAACTTAATTTTGCCGAATATATAAATCGCATTAATGCCAATCGGCCCGACAAGGCGGCCTATATCGACGACCGTCGCACCTTAAGCTACGGCGAACTCGCCAACGACACCGCGCGCTTTGCTGGTGTTTTAAAAAACCTAGAAATTCGCCGCGAAGAGCGTGTGCTGTTGCTAATGCACGATGTGGTCGAGTGGCCAGTTGTTTTCCTAGGATCTCTACACGCTGGGGTTATTCCGGTTGCCATCAACACCTTGCTAACGCCCCAAGACTACGCATACATGCTCGAGCATAGCCGTGCGCAAGCTGTTTTTATTTCGGCAGCCCTGTTACCAACCTTTAATAAAGCTCTAGAACTCGCTCGCCACGAAATTAAACATATTGTGGTTGCACATTCCGATACCGAGCTCGCCGATGGCCAACTCGACTTTCATGAGCTGCTCGAAAACGCCCAACCGCAAAAGCCAGTACAAACGCTTGCCGACGAAAATGCGTTCTGGTTGTATTCGTCAGGCTCAACTGGCAGGCCCAAGGGCGTCGTTCATACTCATGGTAACCCTTGGTACACAGCCGAGCTTTACGGCAAACCCATCTTGGGCATTACCGAAGAAGATACTATGTTCTCGGCGGCCAAACTATTTTTTGCCTACGGTTTAGGCAATGGCCTGTTCTTCCCCCTATCGGTGGGTGCCACAACTATTTTAATGGCCGAACGCCCTACGCCAGACGCCGTATTTAAGCGATTAACCCAACATAAACCAACAATTTTTGGCGGCGTGCCAACGCTTTACACCAGCATGCTAGCTTCGGCTAACCTCCCCGCTCGCGACGACGTCGCCCTGCGGGTTTGCGCATCGGCTGGCGAAGCCCTGCCCAAAGACATTGGCGATCGCTTTACCAAGCATTTTGGCTGCACCATTCTCGATGGTATTGGCTCTACCGAAATGCTGCATATTTTTATTTCTAATCAAGAATCCGACTTGCGCTACGGCACAACCGGTAAACCAGTACCTGGCTACGAGGTCGAACTACGCGACGATAACGGCGAAACCGTTGGTGCCGACACAATTGGCGACCTTTATATTAAAGGGCCAAGTGCAGCAACGCTTTACTGGAACGATCGTAAACGTAGTCAAAGTACCTTTGTAGGCGAATGGTTAAAAAGCGGTGATAAATACATTCGCGACGCAGACGGCTACTACACCTATGCTGGCCGCAGCGACGACATGATCAAAGTTAGCGGCCAATTTGTATCGCCAGTTGAAGTCGAAAACACCTTAATTCAGCACGAGGCGGTTCTTGAAGCTGCGGTTATTGGGCAATCTGACGCCGACGGCTTGGTAAAAACCATTGCTTACGTCGTGCTGCGCGACGGTCAAACGGCTAGCGACGAACTTAGCCAAGAGCTTAAAGATTTCGTCAAAAGCAATTTAGCGCCATTTAAATACCCTCGTACCATCCACTTCATCGACGAGCTCCCAAAAACCGCTACCGGAAAAATCCAACGTTTCCGTTTACGCCAAGAACAGGAAGACGAATAAAGCACGGCTCTAGCGGCACGCC
>DATGSD010000063.1:0-2345 GCA_035302965.1 Burkholderiaceae bacterium
AAGCCGGTTACACACGCATCAGTATGGCCGGGCAAGACACAACCAACGAGCGCCGTTATTCGGTGGGTTTGGGCGTTCATTGGTAAAACTATTTTGGGCCAACAAGGCCTAGCTTAAACCAGGTTTGGTAATAGTTAACCCAGCATTTATGCTGGGTTTTAAGCACTAATAGTTTGCCCATGGCACGGCTTGCAATACTTTGCCGGTTTCGTAATACGCTTTTAAATTGTCGATAACCAGTTGAGCCATTGCTTGGCGGGTTTCTTGCGTACCACTGGCTATGTGCGGTGTTAACACGACGTTGTTTAGGCCTAATAGGGCATCCGGAACATTGGGTTCGTTGGTGTAAACATCGAGTGCAGCACCAGCAATGGTGCCTGCTGAAAGCGCTTTAATTAGAGCGTCTTCGTCGACCACACTGCCGCGCGAAATATTAATTAAAAAGCCGTTGGCCCCCAAGGCTTGTAATACCTCGGTATTAACTAAGTGTTGGGTGGCAGGGCCGCCGGTTACGGCAATGACGAAGTAGTCGGCCCACTCGGCTAATTTTGTGGCCGACGAGAAGTAGGTGTAAGGCGTATCGCTAAGTTGGCTGCGATTATGGTAGCCAATTTGCATGTCAAAGCCACCGGCACGACGAGCGATGACTTCGCCAATGCGGCCCATCCCTAAAATGCCTAAACGTTTGCCATGAACGCGGTGTTGAAGCGCAAAGTTTTCTTGCAACCAGTGTTTTTTACGGACAAAGCGATCGGCAGCGCTAACACCGCGCGCAACATCTAAAAGCAAGGCAAAAGCCAGGTCGGCAACGCAGCCATTTAAAACCTCGGGGGTATAACCCACTTGGATTTTACGCTGGCTTAAGGCGTCTTCATCGAGTTGATCAAAGCCCACCCCGAGGCTGCTAACGACTTTTAGCTGCGGTAGTGCCTTAACGGTTTCCGCACTGATACCTGCACCGGCGTGGGTGACAGCACCAGTAAATTGCTTGCCGTGTTTAGCCAACCAGTTAGCGCTGTTTTTTGTGTCGAGCTGACTAAGTGCGAAGTTTTTTTGCAACGCTTTGACAAGTGGTGGCGGCAAAGCAGTAAGGGCTAATACTTGCGGTTTTTCGGCAGGCTGGGGTGATGTCATAAAAACCTCTTAACGAACAAACTGGGTGAGATACAGGCTGATAGAGGGGAAGGCAATTAATATCGCCAGCCGCACGGCGTCGGCAACAACAAAAGGGGCTACGCCACGAAAAATTGTGTTGGTAGAAACATCAGGCACTAAACCCCGGATAACGAAGACGTTTAAACCTAAAGGCGGCGTAATAAAGCTAATTTCGGTAACGACAACCACAATAATGCCAAACCAGATTAAATCGAGCCCCAAGGCGTCAATTAATGGGTAGAACACCGGCACGGTTAGCAAAATCATCGACATACTTTCAAGTACGCAACCTAACAGTATGTAGATAATGCACATGGCCACTACCACCAACACAGGGTCGATATCGTTGCCCAAAATGAGGTCGCGTAAATCGTCGGGCATAGTGGTGAAATTAATAAAATTGGCCAGCATTAAAGCCCCAATTAAGATGAAAAAAATCATCCCGGTGGTTCGACCCGATTCGGTAACAATGGCGAAAAATTTTCGCGGGGTTAGGCTGCCGCGCGACCATGCAAAAACAAAGCCTAAAAATGCGCCAATACCGGCGGCTTCGGCTGGCGTAAAAATACCCGCATAAATGCCACCAAGCAGCATCATAATTAAGGTAAGAATGGCCCAAACCTTTTTAAGGCTTTGTAGGCGTTCGTGCCAACTCGAGCGTTCGCCGGCGGGGCCGGCATTAGGGTCGCGCCAAACAGTCCACAGCACAGCCATTAAGTAACACGTAATGGCTAGCAGTCCGGGCAAAACGCCAGCAGCAAACATTTTGCCAATACTTTGCTCGGTAAGAATGCAATACACCACCATCACAATTGAAGGTGGAATAAGTATGCCAAGCGTGCCTCCGGCAGCGATAGAGCCAGTGGCAAGTTCTTTGCTGTAACCCAGTTGGCGCATTTCTGGATAGGCGACGCGCGACATAGTAGCCGCGGTTGCTAGGCTTGAGCCACAAATGGCGCCAAAGCCGCCACAGGCCACAACGGTAGACATGGCTAGGCCGCCACGCCGATGGCCAAGAAAGCGATACGCTGCTTGGTAAAGGTCGCGCGACATCCGCGATTCGGTGACTAAATTGCCCATCAAAATAAACAGGGGCAAAACCGATAGCAAATATTGGAATGCGCTTTCAAAAATTACCGCGCTAACCATAGAAACGGCGGCATTCCAATTACGTAGTAAGCCTAGGCCAA
>DATGSD010000064.1:0-17739 GCA_035302965.1 Burkholderiaceae bacterium
ACTAAGCTACTTATGATAGCGGTAGACGCCTTTCAGTGCAGCTGTTGCCCAGCTCGAGCTTAAGCCCTTTGACATTAAAACGACAAAATGCGCAACGACGAAGCTCTGAGTTTGTTTAGCAAGATCTCGTTTATTTTATTAAGCCGGCCACGTTTGCAGGTTTATTTCATCTGAGTAAGTTTGAACTTGGCTTCGTTAAATGAAACTGGCTGCCCTGGAACCCAAGGCAGCCAAACATAGCGAAGCTACACAAACAACATTTCGTTAACCGGCAGATTGTTTTTTTCGCAATAACTGACGTAATGATCAATCATCCAGAACACATCAACAATTTCGATAATATGATCGTTTTCGTCTAAAAATTCGATGGGTGTGCCTAAATGGAACAAGGTTTCCATACCCTCATCAGACACCAAAGTATGCGTACGCCCCGGGCTTTCATGAAAAAAGTCGCCAGCACGAGCCACCCAATCGTACTCTTCATAACGCAAACTACCCGAAAGTACGTATCCCGTTACTTGAGCACGATGCCGGTGGCGCCCTAATGAACCGCCCTTATCGGCACGCATAATATGCACAGAAACGTTTTTACGAATATCAAAGCTAAGGTGGCGCAACCAGATATTAGGTATAAACGGAATCCAAGGTGATGTTTTTTCGGACGTATCGATATAGCCTTCGATAATTGCGTATTGGTCGCGAACCTTATCAATGCGCTTTTCGGTGTCGATATATAAAGGCTTATCTGACATAGTGTCTCCTGTAAATCAGTTTTTATTTTCGAGTAAACCTCAAAAACATTAAACCACAGCTCACTACTAAAAACGATGACCGACTAATTCGGCATGTTGATCGTCGCAAAACAGCCCGCGGAACTTATCTTCCTAACTTTAAATTAGCGGCTAATAAAAAAGCCCCTAAGCCACAAACCCCTGTAAAAATTAAACGCTAGGCTGTTTTTGCAGGGGCTTGTGGCTTTAGAGGCTTTTTAAACAACAGAACCACTTGTTTAAAACGAGGGCGCGGTTTGTAAATGCTTAATTTAGGTACTTAATAAGCGGGCCTGAATACTGTAGCGAAATTGATCGGGCTCAAGGCTATTAATTAATTGGCCGTTAATTTCAGCTTGTGGGTACATGAGAAAAGCTAGGCGGGGCTCGGTACTACCTGGCAACTGAATATCGTGGCCATGGTTATAAGCCAGCCAGTTGCCTTCGGTAGCGCCAAATAAAAATGTTTGAGCCGCCTGCACACGAGCATCGTTTAAAGGTAAATTACCCTCGGCCTCTTCAAGCATTACTTTACGCACGTCGGCCGGATCTACCGGCACCCAACCATAACCAGGTGCATAAAATTCGGCGCGACAATGTTGGGCACGGCTAAGCTGCTGCGAATTAGCGCCAAGACTTGTGAAACCCATTTTTGAAGGCGCTAACCGAATGCCGTAAGCATCTCGGGCAGGAATACCCGCCGCTCGAGCTAATGCAACAAATAAGGCGTTAATATCGGCGCACTTACCGTTAAGGTTGCCAGACGTCAACATATAAGCGACATCGCCCACCCCACAGCCTGGCACTGACGCTTGGCGGCAAGTATGAGCAACTACCCACTGATAAATGGCTCTGGCTTTATCAAGCGGTGCCTCGTGGCCCTGAGTAATACGTAGCGCCACATCACGCACCCGGCCATCAATCGGTAATAAACGTGTTGGCGCCAAATAGCGCCGTAAAACCTCGGCATCTTCGAGCCGGCCAACTTGGGCAGGCTGGGTTAACGAAACGCGTCGATCTCGCACTTTTACGCGGTTGCTTACCAGGGCTGTCGGAGAAACAGACGCTTGGGGCCAAACGGCGTGCAGCATTTGCACCCCATATTCGGGTAAAGTCACTACGGTTGCTTGTGCCCCATCGCTTAACGTCCAGGAAGTATCAAGAAGCTGCTGAGAATTTGTGGCTGTGGCACTTGCTAAAGGCACCCACAATTGAATGGGTGAATTGTGGGCCGGAAGCTGAACGCGAGTTTGAAGCTCGTAAGTGCGCCAGGTGTTTGAAAGTGATTTTGGTTTTTCTTCGGCAAGTACCGAAAAGGTGCTTAGGCCACTGACGCCAAAGAAACCAGTAGAAGAAAGAAAGCGAATAAATTCTCGGCGATGCATAAAGCCTCCGTGGGCTGGCAGAAAGACGTTTTAAGACCAAGCAACCGCTTAAAACGTGATAACAGATGGAGTACAGCAAACGACGGGAAAACGTAGAGATATGGCCTGTGTTGGCGCGCTAGGCACGCGTTTTTTATTTTTTATTAAGTGCTTTTTAAAACAACAGGCAAAAGTAAGAAGGTGCCAGCTAGAAGCGCCGGATAAAGAACACCTCGCCAACCATTAGCTAAAACGAAATTTCATTAAAGCGCTACTAGCATTAACCCTTGGGTGAGAGCAGTGCGCGCCCTGATCACAGCACGTGCCCCCACTAAGGCCCCGGCTTCTAACTAAAAGCCTCTAATGGCAGCACAGTTTTTACCAAGGCTAATAGCCTTAGCTTAAGCCAGCCTTATCGAGGCCAAATACCAAATCGGCCGAACCTGGGGCCGAGCGGAAGGCAACGCCAAGCCGGTTCCAACCGTTAATCGACACAATCAGAAAGGTTAAATCAGAAAGCTCTTGTTCGGTAAAGTGTTGCAACATGCGCTGGTACACTTGGTCGGGCACCCCATATTTTGGCAAATTCGTCAAGATTTCGGTCCACTCGAGGGCGGCTTTTTCGCGCGCCGAAAACAAAGGCGATTCGTGCCAAATAGCAATATGATGAACACGCAACTCGCGCTCCTCGTTAATTTTTGCCTCTTTGACATGCATATCAACACAAAATGCACAACCATTTAACTGGGACGCGCGAATGGTAACCAGTTCTTTAAGCCCTTTAAGGGCAGGTTTATTTGCAAGTAACTGGCTAAATTCAGAATATTTTTTAGCTAAATCGCCAGAAAGGCTGTAGTAGTTAAGGCGGGCCATAGAAACTCTCCGATTTGACAGACAATAGTCGAATAAAACGCTGTTTCAGCCGCTAGCGGCTAAGCGCTGTTTTCACAACTTATTATTATTCCGCACATCTTCTACCCTAGCCCAGAATACCGCTACAACAAACCGTGTCAACAATTGTTGCAAAGTGTGGCTCGTTCTAAACAAAGTACAGTTAAACAACAACTTATGCGGCGCTAAGCAAACTTGGCTTATCGAGATCAGCGAGGTTAGCCCACGAAAACTGAGCCTATCGGCGAATGTGTATTGCTGGCAGCAAAATCTCAATAAATGTATCCAGACCTAACAACACGGGCACAGAGCAGCCCGATGCGTTACCCTAAATGGTTTAAAAGGAGTAATTTATTATGGCTCAAGCATCTGCCCGTCATATTTTGGTTTCGTCCGAGCAAGAATGCCTCGATTTAAAAGCCGCCATCGAAGGCGGCGCCGATTTTGCGGATATCGCTCGACAGCATTCAAGTTGCCCATCAAGCCAACAAGGCGGTAATTTAGGCACATTCAGCCAGGGACAAATGGTTCCCGAATTCGACGAAGTCGTTTTTAGCGCTCCGTTAAATACGGTTCAGGGCCCTGTTAAAACTCAGTTTGGTTACCATTTACTCGAAGTAACCGACCGCGATTAAACAAAACCGTATTTATTAAGCTACCTAGCAGTAGCTAGTAAAAACCCGAAACGCTTTTAACCAACCTTACATAGTTAGGCAGTTAAAAGCGTTTCAGACACAAGGCCTGAACTCGGTATTACAACGAGCTCAGGCCTTTTTATTGGCAGGCACACAATAAGCATGCTTGTTATGAACGCCTACTGCGACACGCTACTGTTAACAAAAGCCGTTGCGTGTCTTGACTACAAAGCAGCCAACACGACTTAGGCGCTTTCTAGACTGACTGTTGGCCGAATGCGTGCCCGGTAGGCTGCCACACAAAGCAACCATGCACACGCCCCACACAGCACAAAGATAAGTGGCAGGGGTACCAAACCTTCGGGTAGCCAACTAATAAACAAGCCTGCTGCCGCACCTAAAAGATATTGAAATAAACCCATTAAAGCCGAGCCCGAACCGGTTTGTTCTTGAGCTTCATCCATGGTTAGCGCAGCGTGAGTACCAAAGGTAAAACCTAAACCACTAATGGCTAGGGCCAGAAACGCAAAATAAAGCCAAACGCTTACACCTGCGTACAAGGAAGCTAAGAGTAGCGCCAAACCACTGCCTAGGTGCAGCAATAAGCCACCTAACAAGATTTTTTGTGCTGTAACCCGCCGCAGCAAAATAATGGTGCATTGTGCGCTAATGACCAAAGTAACGGCATTAGCCGCAAACAAAAGGCTAAATGTAAGTGGCTTTAAGCCAAAATGGACAATAAAGATAAATGGCGCGACCGTAATATAGGCAAATAAAGAACCCAAAATAAAGCCGCCGGCAATGGCATAAGCGAAAAAAGATCGCTTGCGACACAAGCCCCAATAGGTTTTAACCACAGCTCGAAGATTCAAGGGTTGCCGTGCGCCTGGCGGTAAGGTTTCGGGCAATATCAGCATCGCCCATAAGCCACCTACCACGCCAACCAGGGCTAAAGCCCAAAAGATTGAACGCCAACCAGCCAACGCTAATAAATAACTGCCAAGTATCGGCGCAACAATTGGCGCAATGGCCATGATCTGCATAAGAATCGAGAATATTCGTGCCGATTCTCGGACATCGCACAAGTCGGCAACTACCGACCGCGGTGCCACCAAGCCCGCCGCGGCGCCTAGGGCCTGTAAAAAGCGAGCAAATAAAACCGCTTCGATACTGCTTGCCATGGCCGCCATAACCGAGGCGGCGCAAAACAAAGCCATCCCAAGCAGCAAGGGCAAGCGCCGACCAAAACGATCGAGTAAAGGCCCATACAAGCCCTGGCCGATGGCCAGCCCAAACAAAAAAACCGAAAGCGTTTGCTGTACCCGAGCCGGGTCTACTGCAAACGCCTCTGTTACCGTTGGAAAGGCCGGTAAATATAAATCGATGGCCATTGCATCAAGCGCTGTTAAAAGCGACAAGAGCAAAATTAATGACCAACCCAAACTGCTCTGACTAGGCGAAGCTGACGCGCGCATGTTTTTCCTGGAAAACGCTTAAAACGTTTCGTGAGTTGCGTCGGCACCACGGCGCCAGTAGCTAGATGCTCGGATACGCGATTTATCTAAACCGAGCTCGTCAACAAAATAGCTTCTGATAGCTTTAATAGCACTGTACTCGCCAGCTGCCCAAACAAAACCTTCGCCATCAGCCAAGGTAATTTTGCGCGCCGCTTGTTCGAGAGCCGTTGTTGCGCTTGTATCGGATGACGCTAATACCCAGCGTAAATCGACATCGGCTTCGGTATCGAACTCGACCCGAGCAGCGGCCATACGTGTCTCGATCAGAGCAATGACTTTTTTACCCGCGGGCAATTCGGCCAAACGTCTGGCGATAGCCGGTATGGCGGTTTCGTCGCCAATTAGCACATGCCAATCGAATTCGGTGGGCACAACAAAAGATCCACGTGGCCCGCCTACCCCTAAATAGTCTCCGGGCTTCGCTTTTTTAGCCCAATTGGTTGCATAACCACTTGCGTGCAAAACGAAGTCTAGATCGAGTTCTTGTGCGTCTGGGTTGTAGTTACGCGGAGTGTAATCGCGAGCAACTGACACCTCTTGGTCCGGCAAACGCTCACCATTTGGCCCCCGCTTTGGGAATAAGGGTTTCTCGCCAGATGCCGATGGAACAAACAATTTGACGTGGTCATCAAATGATGGAGAATAAAAACCCTCGAGGTCGTCGCCCCCTACGGTTACGCGGAGCATCGCCGGAGTCAATGATTCGACACGACGAACTTGAAGCGTGCGCTGTTTGATTTCGTGACGTAAACGAGTGACTTGTAAATCGGTTTTACTCATTGTGTATTACTCCTGATCGGTTTCGCTGGCTCGAATTTCATTCAAGGCGCGCTTTAAAATTGTGACTACACGCCGCTGTTGAGCAAAGCTTGCGTCGCTATGCGTTAGCATCATTTGCTTAAGTTCTCGTCGAATAGCAACAAACTCGGGCAACCAGCCGGTTTCTGCCGAAGCTAAATGCTCGTCAACCTCGGCCTGCCTAAGCCAAACCATTTTGCGCGCAGCATGAGCCAATACGGCAAACAAATGATCGGTTTCGGCTTGGTGCGCCTCTAAAAACGCTTTGCCTTGCGGTGTTAATTGATAATATTTGCGGTTGCCCTGAGCACGAACAGAGGCATGGCCATCGGCTTCTAAACGGGCAAGTGCCGGATATAAAACGCCCGAGCTTGGCTCATAAAAGCCTTTTGATAAGCGGGCCAGCTCTTTTCTGAGCTGGTAACCATGACGTGAGCCCTGCTTAAGTAAGCTGGCTAACATAAGATCAAGCTCGTGGGCATCGAACTTACGACCGCGACCAAACGGATCGGCGCGCAAACGAATTGTGTCTTGACTATTCATAGATTTTGAGTCGCACGTCATATGTCGTACGCCATGAATAAATGATATTCATTCTCATTAAGGATGTCAAGCCAGACCAGAAAATAGTAGCCTACTGCTTTGCCCACGAAATTACTCATCGTGTAAGTACTAGCAAAGCAAGGGGTTTACACGAAATAAGGGCCAGTTTGCTAGCCCTCGTTTACAAACGAGAAGCAGCAAACTGGCCCTGCATTAGAGCTAATTGACTTAGCAATAAAAGCTTTTAAGCTTGCAAACGTCGGCGTTCGGCAGCCGTATAAGCACGAGGTTGTGTTAAGACCTCGGGGCGTAAAATTTCATCGAGTTCGGCTTCAGAAAGCAGCCCGCGCTTTAAAACAACATCACGAACGGTTGTGCCCTTAGCATAAGCCTCTGCCGCCACCGACGTGGCCGCCTCATAACCAATAACCGGGTTAAGCGCCGTCACTAAAGAAATCGACCCTTCGATGTTTTCGTTTAGACGCTCCGGGTTAGCAGTAATCCCCTTCACGCAGTTATCGGCTAAGGTTTTGCATGCATTTGTTAAATGCTTAAAGCTGCGTAACAGCGCTGTAGCAATAATGGGTTCGAAGGGGTTTAACTGCAGCTGACCGCCTTCTGCAGCCATCGTGATGGTTAAATCATTACCTATTACCTCGAAGGCCACCTGGTTTACCACCTCGGGAATAACGGGGTTAACTTTACCCGGCATAATCGACGAGCCGGCCTGAACCGCAGGTAAGTTAATTTCGCCCAAACCTGCTCGCGGACCGCTTGATAATAAACGTAAATCGTTGCAAGTTTTTGAAAGCTTAACGGCAATCCTCTTAAGAATGCTAGAAACCTGCACAAAAGCGCCACAATCTTGAGTAGCTTCTACTAAGTTTGGCGCTGTGCGCAAATTAAAGCCTGTGATTTTTTTTAGGGCTTCTAGTGCTTTTTCAGCATACTCAGGGTGAGCGGTAATACCAGTGCCAATGGCTGTTGCCCCTAAATTAACTTCTTTAATTTGGATTGATGTTTCGCGCAAACGGTGTATGTCTTCGTCGAGCATTAAGGCATACGTAGAAAACTCTTGCCCTAAAGTCATGGGAACCGCATCTTGTAGCTGTGTACGGCCAATTTTTAATAACGATGAAAATTCTTCTGACTTAGCCTGAAAACAATCGCGCAAATACTCCATAGCTTCAATGAGGCGACTATTGGCATAGCAGGTTGCAACATGCAGCGCTGTTGGGTAGACATCGTTAGTACTTTGCGCCATGTTGACATCTTCGTTGGGGTGCAAATAGCGATACTCGCCTTTTTTATGCCCCATAATCTCGAGAGCTCGGTTGCAGATAACTTCGTTAGCATTCATATTGGTTGAAGTACCAGCACCTCCCTGAATGAGATCAACGATAAATTGTTCGTGCAAAGCCCCTTGTCGTATTTCGTGACAAGCAGCACGAATCGCTCGAGCCTTGTCGTCGGTTAAAAGGTCTAACTCGGCATTGGCTTGGGCAGCAGCTTCTTTAACCGCGGCAAGCGCAATAATAAGTTCTGGGAAAGCGGCAATCGTAGTTCCGGAAATCTGGAAGTTTTCTTTAGCGCGCAAAGTATGGATGCCATAGTAGGCGTGCGCAGGAACTTCCCGGTCACCTAGAAGGTCGTGCTCGATGCGAAATTCAGTCATAACCCGAAACTCTCTATATTCTTCAATTTAAATCACGTCATTATTCAATACCTGATCTCCCAATACAAAGTCATTGACGTTGATGGCTTCATGCTGGCGTTGCGATACTTGCGCTAAAAGGGCGATAAAACCGCAAACCGCTTGGGATGCCGGCATTAACTTTTACTAAAGTTGAAAACACTAAATTGCAAACCCCTTGCTGGGGTTAATACGTATTTTATAGCGCAAAAAACTGTTGCGCCGCACAAATATACACAAAAGCGGTTAAAAACGTATTGAGCGCGGCGGGAACCGCTTAAAGTTACCGTAAAAACCCCATTATTACTGCTGAAAATAGTTAAGCATTTGCGCCCTAAACCATTGAATAGCTTGGTCGTGCTCGAAGCGTTCACTCCAGTGAAGCGACACAACATAATCGCGAAATGGCAAATTAGGCTCTAAAACGGTATAGCTGTGCTGCTCAGAAAACTTGCGGGCTAAATTGCGAGGCACTAAGGCGCACAAATCGGTTGTGCGAACAATGTCAGGCAAGGCCATAAAATGCTGGGCGATTAAGCGCAGCCGTTCGTCAAGCTGCAATAAATGCAATATACGCAGAGTTTCGGTATGAGTGCGAACGGCAGCAAATTTAAGTTTAGACAGTTCGTCGACCGGAACATCAATACCGGAAGCAGCCTGACTAAACCCACCTTTTTGACAGCTGGCACGGCCACGATATTGCTGTAAAAACGGATGATTACGCCGCATTAAAACTACATAACGGTCTTCTAACAATTTAGCACGTCGCGTGCCCGTTACGTTAGGTAAAAACCCGAAGGCAAAATCGATACGGGCATTATTTAACGCATCGGGGATATCGGCCAGCGGCAACGGAAAGGTTTCAACCCGAATACCTGGCGCTTCATCTTGCAAAATTTTTAAAACTATCGGTAAGAGGCGCGTTTCGCCCACATCGCTCATGTGAATACGAAAAACCCGACGCGAAGCTCTAGGGTCGAAGACCGCTGTTTCGGTAAAAGCCTTATTAAGAGTATCTAAGGCATTTTGGACTGCTGGAGCCATCCGGCTAGCCCGAGGCGTAGGGCGCACCCCCCCGGCTGCCCGCACAAATAAAGGGTCGCCAAGAGCTGTACGTAAACGCGCCAAGCCCTGACTAGCAGAGGGTTGACTAATAGAGAGGGCTTCGGCAGCTTGGCTGACACTACTCAGGCGATAGGTGGCATCAAACAAGCGCAATAAGTGGATGTCGATTTCTTTAATATGCATATATCTAATATGAAGTATTACGCCTATTATATTGGATAATAAGCGCGCTAAACGGCATAATTGAAGCATCTCCTTTAATTATTTGTAGGTACTATTCATGCTTAAAGATTCCGTTAAGCCTTCTGTTGCTAGCCAGCTAGCAACAACTGCCCAGGCCGCACCAACAATTACGGTGCGTGAAGCTGTAATCGACCTGTTGCGCACTTATGGCATGACCACCATCTTTGGTAACCCCGGGTCAACCGAGCTCGCTTTATTTCTCGATTTCCCCGACGATTTCACCTATCAACTCGGCCTACACGAAGGAATTTCCGTCGGGATGGCCGATGGCTACGCACAAGTCACACGGCGCGCGTCGTTTGTTAACCTACATTCGGCTGCTGGCGTCGGAAATGCCATGGGGGCAATTTTTACGGCCTTCAAAAATGCCACACCTATGGTTATTACGGCAGGGCAGCAGTCTCGTTCAATTTTGCCTTACGACCCTTTCTTGTTTTCTGCCGAAGCGGCCGAATTACCCAAACCTTACGTTAAGTACAGTATCGAACCCGCTCGTGCCCAAGATGTGCCGCAAGCACTTGCGCGTGCTTATCATTTAGCTATGCAGCAACCCTGTGGCCCGGTATTAGTTTCCATCCCGGCCGACGACTGGTTGCAGCCGTGCGATCCCGATTATCAATTTACCCCCCGACAAGTCAGCACGCGTTCTGCTCCGCAACCCGAAATGCTCGAACACATCAGCACATTGCTTAACCAAGCTAAAAAGCCTGCTTTTGTGGTTGGTATTGGTATCGACCGCGATAACGCCTGGTACGATACCGTTGCGTTAGCCGAAAAGCACAAAGCGCGTGTATTCACCGCACCCATGTGTGCCCGAGCTGCTTTCCCCGGTGATCATCCACAATTCGCCGGCTATTTGCCCGCACAACGTGAAAAAATCGTTGCCGCCTTAAGTGACCACGATTTCATCTTAGTTATCGGTGCGCCCGCATTTACCTATCACGTCCAAGGCCATGGACCTCATGTACCACCGGGTGCACGCTTGGCACAAATTGTCGACGATCCTAACATCGCCGCCTGGACCCCTGAAGGCGATTCACTGGTCTGCAGTATTCAACTAGGGGTGCAAGGGTTGCTCGAGCGTTCTGCGCCACCTAAGCGCGAGATGCCAACACCACGCCAGCTTCCACCACGAGCCGAGCCCGACTCACAACCGATGTCGGTAGCTTACCTGCTACAAACATTCGACGAGGTTCGCGACCCCAAATCAGTTATTGTCGAAGAATCGCCCAGCGCACGTCCTGTAATGCACCGTTATATGCCGCTGTACCACCCTGAAACCTTTTACACCATGTCAAGCGGTGGCCTTGGCTACGGGATGTCGGCAACAATTGGTGTCGCCATGGGTAAAACTAACGAACGTATTATTGGGCTGATTGGCGACGGCTCTAGTATGTACACCATCCAGGCCATTTGGCATGCGGTACAGCTAAACCTTCCCATTACCTATATCATCATCAACAACGAAGGCTATGCCGCCCTCGAAGAGTTCGCACCCACTTTTGGCTTCGAGCCAGGCGAAGAGCTTGTGGGTTGCCACCTTCCCGGCATCAACTTCGTCCAATTGGCGGGCGGCATGGGCTGTAAAGGGGTACAAGTTACCGACCCTAAACAGTTGGCCGAAACGCTTAAAAAAGCACTCGAACTACCCGTCGATGCAGGGCCATTCCTGGTTGATGTCATCGTCGAGTAATATTATTTCGGCCTCATAACGGCCAGCCTTTTGCAGGCTAAGCTCAGCACTGGCTGGGCTGCCTGCTTTTTCATGGCTCTTTTTTATATAGCCTTTCAGGAGACAGCAATGAAAATAAGATCGAAACCTCGGCGTACGCTTTTAAAACAAAGCGCACTTGCCGTAACGTTTGCCGCTTGTGGTTTGCTGGGCTTAGCTCCATCAGCAGCCGTAGCCGATGCAAACTACCCAGACCGTCCTGTCAGGGTTGTCGTCAACTTCCCGGCCGGTGGTGCGGCCGACCAAATTGCTCGAGCCATTACCACACCACTTTCAGAAGCAATGGGCGAAACCTTTGTCGTCGAAAACAAAGGAGGTGCAAACGGTAATATCGGGGGCGAAATCGTTGCGCGCGCCAAACCCGACGGTTACACCCTGCTTGTTTCGTCGGGCGGCATGGTCTCTATCAACCCCACCATCTATCCCGAAATGTCATTTGATCCGATGGAAGACTTAACCCCCGTAGCAGCAGCAGCACGTGTTTTAGTTTTCCTCGAGGTTAACGACACAGTTGATGTCGACACCGCCGAAGAATTTATCGAGTACTTAAAAGCCAACCCTGGCAAGCTTAGTTACAGCTCTCCGGGTAATGGGTCGTCACCACACTTAGCGGGCGAACTGTTTGCACAAGCAGCCGACATCGACGCTTTGCATGTACCCTACCGCGGCGGAGCCCCTGCCATGCAAGACCTTCTGGGCGGACAGGTTAACTTTATGTTTGATCCCGGCCTTGGCTTATCGAACGTCGATGCTGGCAAACTTAAAATGTTGGCGGTTGGTAGCCCCAAACGCTCTACCCGCTACCCCGACATTCGCACTCTCGATGAAGTTGGCCTAGAAGGCTTCGATGCCGACAGCTATTTTGGTATTTACGCTCCTGCCGGTACCCCAGCCGACATCATCGAAAAACTTAATGTCGAAATTAACAAAATTGTCAGTTCGCCTGATTTTGCCGAAAAAATGCTCTCTCTTGGTGCCGAGCCTGCCGTCATGACACCAGACGAGTTTAACCAGCAAGCCTTAGACGATTTCGAACGCTTCGGCAAGCTAATTAAAGAGCGTAATATCATGGCAGTAAACTAATGGGCTGTTAACTTGCGTTTAACAAAAATTAAACCGCAAGCAATACAACAAAGCGAAGTAAAAAGCGGGCCAAATGACCCGCTTTTTTATATAGGTTTGATTACCAGCCCTAGGCGCCCTTAGCCTTATACATAAGAAGAACTTGGCACAGCCTCTTGGGCGTAACGATACGCCTGAACTCCTAAAAGAGCCATAAGTATCAGCATCAGCACACTACCTATTACAACTGCTGGTAACAAGCCTATATTATCGGCAAGCCAACCAATACTAATAACGGTTCCGGCTGCGCCCGTATAACAAAACATAAAAAATGTCGACATATTGGCCGCGCGACGGTGCTCGTCAGAATTGAAAGTTGCTAAAACCGACGAACTCATAAACGCATAACCTTGCCCTAAACCGGTAAAAACTAAGGCAAATAAAAGTGGGATGCCGTTATCAACTTTAATACCGATGACCAAACTTGAAACGGCGGCCGCAAAACAAGCAAAGCCATAAAACAAACCTCGGTAGGGCTCAACCTCTCGGCGACGCAACTGGATGAGGGCACAAGCTAATGCCATCGGAACAAACGCTGCTCCTAAAATTAAAGGGCCCTTCCAGGGCAAGAGCGGCGCCATCACCGACGGAACTAAGGCCGCCATTAAGCTACCCACGGTAAACGTGGCAAAACCGCCCATACAGGCTAATAAAAAGCGCAAACGCCGACCATAAGCTGGCAGAGCCATTTGCGGCCGAATCGAAAGCGGTGGCCGGCTACCCGCTGGCCCGCTTAATTGTTGACGCGAAAGAACAACCAAAACCGTACTGAGAAGCGCTAAAAACGCAACAACCCCATACGGGCTTCTTAAGGGGTAATAGCCACTTTGCGCAATACTGCCCGCAACAATAGGGCCAAAACCAAACCCCAAGCTAATAGCCATAGAAGCCACAATAGAAGCTAAACGCTTATCATTTTTAGGATGGGCTTCAGCCAAAGCCAAGACCGCCGTCGTTGTTACCAAGCCATTACCAAAACCAATCACAACACGGGCAAAAATTAATAAGGCTGCCCCTTGTGCAACTGCCGACAAAATTAGACCAACAATTAAGCAAAACAAGGCCATCAAAACAACCGGGTAACGACCAATTGTGTCGGACACACGGCCAAAACACAGCAAAGCTGCCAACAGGGGCACCATATAAGCAGAAAAAATATAGCTGATTTGGCTAGGAACTAACGACCAAGCTTGTTCGTAGATGGGATACAAGGGCGTTGGCAAGGTTGCAGAAATAAAGCATAAAGCCACCACTGAAACAATAGAAATAAAACCAAGCCAACGCGTCATGAGACCTCGATTAATCAATATAAAAAGCGGTTACGTCGAACAAGCAAATGCCTTTTGAAAAAAATGGCTTTTTTACAAAAGGCATCCGTACTGCCCGCAAGATATGCCCGAGAACCACAGCCAATTAAATACCAAGCAACTTAGAGCGCTGGAGCGGCGGCCCCAATTTAACCGCGGGTTTCCTGACTTTTTTCGAGAACAGCTACTACAATAATGGGTAGTATGGCTGAATTAGATTGCCCCTAAGTAATTTAGGTAATCTGCTATTTACAAGCTAGCTCGCAGGTATATTACTGCCGCTACCCAATTACGGCTACTGACACAAAGTGCCAAAAAGTATTATGGCAGCGTATGATAAAGCCATAAATCTCAATAGCCGATGATAACCCCAGGAGTAAACCATGAGTGAAATTTCATTGTTGATCAATGGTCAAAAAAAGGCCGCGAGCAACGGCGCAACCTTCCAGCGGCACAACCCGCTCGATGGCAAAGTTGCAACGACGGCTCCGGCGGCAACCACCGAAGACGCTGTAGCTGCCGTCGAAGCGGCTAGCAAAGCCTTCCCCGAATGGGCCGCCATGGGCCCCACAGCTCGCCGCGAGCTGCTTAACAAGGCGGCTGATGCGATGCAAAGCAAAGTCGACGAATTTATCACCGCCGTTGCCGGTGAAACCGGTGCCTCAGCAATGTGGGCAGGCTTTAATGTGCAGCTAGCCGCTAATATGTTGCGCGAAGCCGCTGCCTTAACCACCCAAATTAACGGCGAAGTCATCCCATCCGACGTACCAGGTAACGTCGCCATGGCCATTCGCCAGCCCGCCGGCGTCGTCTTAGGTATGGCGCCCTGGAACGCCCCTGTTATTTTAGGCACACGCGCTGTAGCAACCCCCCTAGCTTGTGGTAATACGGTGGTTTTAAAGGGCTCCGAGCTTTGTCCGCACACCCACGGTTTAATCATCGAATCGTTTATCGAAGCTGGCTTCCCAAATGGCGTCGTTAACTTCATTACCAACGCCCCCGAAGATGCGGGCGAAATCGTCGAAGCCATGATTGCCCACCCTGCCGTGCGCCGCGTTAATTTTACCGGCTCAACACGGGTTGGTCGCATTATTGCCGCTACCTGCGCTAAATATCTTAAGCCTGTTGTACTCGAGCTTGGCGGTAAAGCACCTTTGATTATTCTCGACGATGCCAATATCGAGGAGGCTGTTAACGCCGCAACCTTTGGCGCTTTTGCGAACTCAGGGCAAATTTGCATGTCTACCGAACGCATCATTGTTGACCAAAAAATAGCCGATGAATTTATTCAGAAGCTTACAGAAAAAGCTAAAAGCTTACCTCTGGGCGACCCACGCGAAGGTCCTGTTGTACTTGGTTCGGTTGTTGATATGCTCACCGTCGAACGCTGTAACAAATTAATCGACGACGCTCTCGAAAAAGGGGCCACCTTATTATGTGGCGGCAAAGCCGAAAACACTTTGATTCCGGCCACGCTCATCGATCATGTCACACCCGACATGAAAATCTATAGCGAAGAATCATTTGGGCCAGTAAAAGGCATTGTGCGCGTCAATGGCGTTGAAGAAGCCATCGCCGTAGCCAACGATAACGCCTACGGCTTGTCAGCCGCGGTCTTTGGCCAAGACACAGGGCGCGCTTACAACGTTGCTATGCGTATCCAGTCGGGTATTTGCCACGTTAACGGGCCAACCGTACACGACGAAGCACAAATGCCCTTTGGCGGCGTCAAAGATAGCGGGTACGGGCGCTTTGGCGGCAAAGCTGGCATCGATGCCTTTACTGAATTACGCTGGATCTCGGTACAAACCACACCACGCCAATACCCATTCTAAAAGACAAGCCTTCGGCGAAAAGAGCAAGCGTTAAAGCAAAAACCATTTCAATTAGTGCTTTGAAAACTGCTTTTTATGTGTTTTATCAGTTGTGATACACAAAACTAACGACCAATAAACACGGCCTGCTCTAGAGCCTAAAAGCTAACGTAAAAACGCCAAGTCTAATCGCTGGCGTTTTTACGTTTAATGAACAGCACGCAAGAGACAAGTAACTAGCCCCGACAACCCTCGTCGAATAAATCGAGAACCGCCCCGGTACTAGCACACGAGCAATTATGTGCAAATTTAGCTTGGACACCACGCTTGTAGCGAAGCTTAGGCGCTACCCAATTAACTCGACGCTGGGCAAGCTCACCGTCATTCACATGCAACTGTAGCAATTGCTTGTGGGCATCTATAGTAATTTGGTCGCCCTCATGAACTAAGGCAATGGGGCCACCAGTAGCCGCTTCGGGTGCAACGTGGCCAACCACCATGCCCCAAGTACCACCAGAAAAGCGGCCATCGGTAATTAAACCAACCGAGTCGCCCAAGCCAGCACCAATCAAAGCACTGGTTGGCGCCAGCATTTCTGGCATACCTGGCCCACCACGCGGCCCAAGATAACGCAACACCAGAACATCGCCGGCCTTAACTTTGCCCTTTAAGATGGCGTCAAGCGCCGACTGCTCGTCGTCGAATACACGAGCCGGGCCGGTAATTTGAGGGTTTTTTAAGCCGGTAATTTTTGCCACACTGCCTTCAGGTGCCAAATTACCTTTCAAAATGGCTAAATGCCCTTCTGGGTATAAGGCATTCTCGATAGAGCGGATCACCGTTTGACCAGCAGGGGGTGTATCGGGTATGTCGGCCAACTGCTCGGCAATGGTTTGCCCCGTTATGGTTAAGCAATCACCATTTAATAAACCCGCATTAAGCAAAATTTTCATTACTTGCGGGATACCGCCTGCCTGATGCAGGTCTACCGCTAAATACTCACCACTGGGTTTAAGGTCGCAAATTACCGGAACACGCTTACGAATACGTTCGAAATCGTCGATAGTCCATTCAATTTCGGCCGCATGAGCAATAGCTAAAAAATGCAACACGGCATTGGTTGAACCCCCAATAGCCATAATGACACTAACCGCATTTTCGAGGGCCTCACGCGTAACAATATCGCGCGGTTTAATGTCGTTTTTGATAGCCTCAAGCAAAACCTCGGCCGATTGCTCGGTGGATCGAATTTTTTCTTCGTGCACATTGGCCATGGTTGACGAAAAAGGCAAACTTAACCCCAAGGCCTCGAATGACGAGCTCATGGTGTTAGCCGTATACATACCGCCACACGAACCCGAACACGGTATAGCGTTTTCTTCGACTGCCTTTAACTGAGCATCAGAAATGCGACCTGCAGCATGTTCGCCGACCGCCTCGAACACACTAACGATGTTTAAATCGCGACCATCGAGTCGGCCGGGCAAAATGGTACCACCGTAAACAAAAATTGACGGCACATTAGCGCGTAGCATCCCCATCATGCCACCCGGCATATTTTTATCACAACCGCCAATAACCAGAACGCCATCCATCCATTGGCCTTGCACGCAAGTTTCGATGCAATCGGAAATTACCTCGCGCGACACCAAAGAGTATTTCATGCCTTCGGTGCCCATCGCCATGCCGTCTGAAATGGTTGGGGTTCCAAATGTTTGGGGATTTCCACCGGAGGCGCGAATCGCTTCAACGGCCGCATCGGCGAGTGGCTGTAAACCACTATTGCACGGTGTTATTGTGCTATGACCATTTGCCACCCCAACCATTGGCTTGGAAAAGTCTTCGGCTCGATAACCAAGTGCGTAATACATCGAACGGTTAGGGGCCCGTTCGACACCCTGAGTGATATGCGCCGATCGCAGACGCTTAGACGTAGACATAAAAAACTCCGGTAAAAAACCAAGTTTCGCACCGCTAATACGCAATGACAAGCAAGCCATTAGGCGCTTGTAGAGAATTTAAACGGATAATGCCAAAAGCCAAGTAAGCCAGGCCTTGCGGTATAAAGAAACTGACACAAGCCAAATACTAACGAGCCTTGATCGACCCACACTATTTGGACCCAACTATGGACGACGTTATTCAGCAATTACGGCAATTTCGTGATGAACGCCAATGGAAACAATTTCATAACCCCAAAGATTTAGCACTGGCGTTAAGCATAGAAGCGAGCGAACTACTTGAA
>DATGSD010000065.1:0-3991 GCA_035302965.1 Burkholderiaceae bacterium
GAGCGTGCCGATGTCGGCGAAGCTCGCGAAGCCTTGTTTGCCCTTACCATCCCCGAGAAAAAGGGCAGTTTTTTACGCCTGTGCAATACCGTGGGCAAGCGCAGCATTACCGAATTTAATTACCGGATTTCAGGCGCTGAAACAGCCCATGTTTTTGTCGGAATCGAAATTTCTTCAACCGACGAAATTGCCAAGCTTGAAGAACGCTTTATTAAACAAGGCTTTGAAGTACTCGACTTAACCGGCAACGAAATGGCCAAAACGCATTTGCGGTACATGGTGGGCGGACGCTCTGAGCTTGCCAAAGACGAAATGCTGTTTCGGTTTGAATTCCCAGAACGTCCGGGGGCCTTATTATTGTTTTTACGCTCAATGAGCCCCAACTGGAATATCAGCCTTTTTCATTATCGCAACCAGGGCGACGATTATGGCCGAATTTTAGTGGGTATTCAGCTAGCCCCCGATGCCGATAAGAAAGCCTTTAAAGAATTCTTGAAAAACTTAGGCTACCCGTATTGGGATGAAAGCAACAACCCCGCCTACCGTTTGTTTTTATAAGCAAATATGGCCCAGCAATTGCTTGGGCCTTGAATCGGCAGTTAATCGTTGAAATGGCAAACGCTATAAATAGGCCAGCCAGCTTCTTTGAGCACTTTTGAGCCGCCTAAATTGGGTAAGTCGATAATGCACGCAGCTTCAACAACATTAGCGCCTAAGCGTTGTAATAGCTTTGCAGCGGCAATCATGGTGCCCCCAGTTGCTACCAAATCATCGATAAGCAACACGCGCTGGCCAGGCTTAACGGCATCGGTATGCATTTCGACAGTTGCATTGCCGTATTCGAGCGTATATTGCTCGGCTAAGGTCTGGAAAGGCAGCTTACCCTCTTTGCGTACCGGAACAAAGCCCAGGTTTAATTCGTAAGCCAACACCGACCCTAAAATAAAGCCACGGGCATCGATGCCCGCTACTAAATCGAGCCGCTGCCGCATGTAGCGATAAACAAATAAATCGACGAGAACACGAAACACACGTGGATCTTGCAAAACCGGCGTGATATCCCGAAACGTTACCCCAGGCTTGGGCCAATCGGGAACACTACGCACGGTGTTACGAATATATTCAACGGGGTCTATATGCATTTTTTTAGCCAAAATAGAGGGTATTTCAAGGGCTCAACTATAACCGCAATAACCGCTACACTGCAGGAAGTAACTAAGTAAACAAGGCCCAATGACGAAAGCCAGTGGGTAATTCGCTCAGACATTTTAACGACGGTTTAAAATCAGCGCATGAACCAATCTTTTCGCGCAACGCAATCTGAACACATTGCTTCGGCAAAGCGCACGCTTGCTATCGAAGTGCAAGCGCTAGAAGCCTTGGCGCAAAGGCTAGATACACACTTCGACCAAGCCGTCGAGCTATTGCTTGCTTGCCGCGGCAGAATTGTAGTAACCGGCCTGGGTAAATCGGGGCATATTGCCAGAAAAATAGCGGCTACTTTAGCGTCCACAGGCACGCCCGCTTTTTTCATGCACGGTGCCGAAGCCATGCATGGCGACCTCGGGATGCTAACAGCCAGCGATACTATTCTAGCGTTATCATATTCAGGTTCGGCACCCGAGCTTTTAACGGTGGTTAATTTGGCTAAGCGCATGTCTATACCGCTAATTGCGCTCACCGGTAATCCCGAGTCCGATCTCGCTCGTAGTGCTACTGTTCATTTAAATGTTCACGTCGAGCACGAAGCGTGCCCCCTCGATTTAGCACCAACAGCAAGTACTACAGCGTCGGTAGCGCTTGGTGATGCTTTAGCGGTTGCTTGTCTCGAGGCCCGAGGGTTTAGCGCCGAAGACTTCGCCCGTTCGCACCCTGGCGGCGCTTTAGGCAGACGTTTATTAACACGGGTTAGCGATATTATGCGTTCTGGCCCAGCTTTACCCATTGTTTACGCCACTACGCTAATGCCTGAAGCCCTACAAGAAATGTCGCGCAAAGCAATGGGTATGACCATTGTCATTAACGAACAACGTCAACCCATTGGTATTTTTACCGATGGCGATCTACGCCGTTTAATTAGCCGACATGGCGATATCCGGCAATGCCAAGTAAAAGATGGCATGACTCCAAAGCCGTACTGCATTTCAGCCGAAACTTTAGCCATCGAAGCCGCCACGCTAATGGATGATCGTCGCCTTAATCAACTGGTAGTGACCGACTCAGACGGTCTATTATTAGGAGCATTACATATGCACGATTTACTTGCGGCAAAGGTTATCTAATGACAGATACAAAAAACACCGAAAAAACACGGCATCCTATCGAAGCGCTTATTTTGGCAAAATTAACTCCAAACACCATAAAACGCGCCGAAAAAATACAACTTATGGCATTTGATGTCGACGGCGTCTTAACCGACGGCAGCTTATGGTTAGGCGATGCTGGCGAAATTGTTAAGCAGTTTAATGCTCTCGATGGCCACGGTTTACGATTAATTCGAGAAGGGGGTATTAATGTTGCTTTAATTACAGGCCGCGAAGGGCCTATTGTTACCCGCCGGGCTGCCGAACTAGGTATTTCTCTGGTTATGCAAGGAGTACGCGACAAAGCCAAAGCACTCGACGAACTGGCTAACCAACAAGGCTTAACCTTCGATCAAATTGGCTTTATGGGCGACGACATCCTCGACCTTACAGCCATGCAAAAAGCGGGTTTTGCTGCTAGCGTACCCGGGGCCCCAAGCTATGTTCAGCAAGTGGCGCATTGGGTAGCTAAGCGCGAAGGGGGCAACGGCGCTGTACGCGAGTGCTGCGACCTTTTACTTGCCGCGCAAGGGCGGCTAGCTAGTTTTTTAGGCCCCAACGCGCTTATTTTAGGCGGCGTTACCCAGTAAATGCGAGAACGACTTCCTGGCTTAATTGCCATTGGCTTGCTGCTAATTTTGGTAATTGGCACTTGGTGGGCAGCCGACTATACCCAAAGGGCGGTACCAATAGAGGCACCCCGACGAATCACGCACGAACCCGATGCTTGGGCGCGCCATTTTATTATGATTCGTACCGACGAAAGCGGCATGGCCGTAAACCGCCTAGAAGGCGAATACATGCAACACTACCCCGACGATGACTCTTACGAAGTTACGCAAGCACGTGCAACGGGGCAACGCCCCGGGTCGCCAATTACGGTCGCCACAGCCGATTTAGCCGTGATGGATGACGACGGCAGCCGCATTACTTTAAAAGGTAATGCGCATTTACATCGCGTTGCTGACGCCGAACGAGAGCCGCTAGACATCCATAGCGAGGTTTTGGTTTTATTTCCCGACGACGATATTGCAGAAACCGATTTAGCCGCACTTATTCAGCAAGGCCAATCGACACTTAATGGTACTGGCATGCGCTATAACAATGCCAAACGAACTCTGCAGGTTTTTTCGGCCACCGATGCCAAGCTCTCAGGGCAAGATCGGCCAACTAAACAAAATTAATCTTTTATCCCTTAGAACGCGTGGCGCCATGATTTCAACCTCTCGCCTTACTTTATTTTTTTGGCTATTAATTGGCTTTTTGCTTATTGCTTGTGGCCCTGCTTTGGCGCAAAAATCGGCTGCCGACGAGCCCGACACTGTGATCTTATCTGACACACTCGATTACAACGACAACACTCGCGAAAGTATTTTTACCGGGCAAGTCGTCATGACACGTGGCGAGATGACCCTATATGCCGACAAGCTCGTGCTTAACGAAGATAACGATGGCTTTCAATACGGCACGGCCACAGTTGAGCAAGCCGAGCGAGTTTTAGTGCGTAACGAAATCCCAGAAAATTTCGAAGTTATCGAAGCCACAGGCTTACGCGCTAAATATAACGGCAAAACCGACGAAGTCGAGATGATCGGGCAAGCCGTCGTCATAAAATATGTTTGTGGCAAACCCATGGACACCATTCGTGGCGAACGCATTAAATACAACCAAAAAAGTAATATTTATCA
>DATGSD010000066.1:0-2006 GCA_035302965.1 Burkholderiaceae bacterium
ACGGCGAAGCTGATAGACCTCGGGAATGAGCTGAAATAAACGCGACGTATAACGACGAGGCTCGGTGCGTTGCCCAGGCAAGGCACTTGCTAGACGATACAAACGCCCGTGCTCGGGGGCTGCCACCACGAGTTCGTGAGCCTCTAAGCCCTGCAATAAACTCATGATGTAGGTGACATGGCCGCCACCATTGCCCCCTAGCATGTCGGTAATGAGTATTTTCATCTTAAATTTTTAGAACTTGCCTATATACTTGGCGATAGTGTTGCGCTACCTGTTCCCAACTATGCCGTTTGGCCACTGCGCGAGAGGCTTGCGATAAGCGTTGGTACAACTCTTTGTTGCTTGCTAATTGTTGAATCAATTCGGCTAATTGCGCATCGTTTTCTGGGTGATTTAAAACCAAAGCCTCGGTATTGGCTTCGATGTAGTCGGTAAAACCACACCAAGGGCTAGGGCTTAAAACAACTGGCAGGCCAAACGCCATTGCTTCGAGCGGTGCCATACCAAAGCTATCGTTTAGAGTGGGATGTATATAACTGTCGGCTATGGCGTAATAAGGTGCAACATCAGAGGTTTCGTCGAGAATAGAAACCCGCTTAACAACCGCCTCTGGGCAATTGTTAATGACGAACTGCCGACTCATATCGTCGCCCCCAACAACAAGCAATTTAATATGCGAAGGCAAACGTGCCAAGGCTTTTAGCAAGGTAGGTAGCCCCTTGCGTAATGGGTTGCGAGCAACCAAAAGACAGACATGACAGCTGGGCCCCCACGATAAGGTTGCGCGTATTGACGAGGGTTTAATCGCCCCTAGGTTTGGCAGCAAAACTCCTGGAGGAATAATAGGTAATTGTTTTGTTTGGCTATAAGCTTCTGAGATTTGCTGGGCAATAATTTTTGAGACTGCTACTACTTGATGGTGCGGCCGCAGCGCCATTCGGCGTGCTTCTAACCATAAATAAGTTTGTACGCGCAGACTAATTCGCGATAACAAACGCTTATGCCATGTTTTTTTACGCACTCGCCAGTTGTAACGCACTGGGGTAACGTGTACGACTTCGACATTGCCGCAAAAACCATTCATATGCGAATGCACAATATCAAACCCGTTACGGGTTAAACGTCGAGCACGAATGGCAAACCAAAAAACCCGTAGCCAGCTGGGGAAGAATTTTGGCGAGCGTATAGGCACAAAGGGTAAACGTATTGGACAGCTAGTATCGTAATCGCGAGCAAACACGACAATGTCATAGTCGGTGGTTAATTGCTGCATTAGCCAAACTGCATACGCCTCTGCACCGCCCCAGCGCACTCCGAAGCGGTCGACCACGCACGCTAATCGAGGCTTTTTAGGCATAGCGGCGCTTGTGTTCTAAGCCGGTTAAGCATTTTTGCAAAAAACGCAGTAAGTGGGTAGAGCGCGACACGGTTACCCTGGGCAAACCGAATAAATCGTCTGTTGTTAAGGCCAGGCCACGCTTGGTTGTCGTGGCATTGCTGTAACCTGTTGCCCGCACCATCTCCCGCACTTGCTCGTTCTCATCGCCATAGGGATAGCAAAATGCATCAATGGCAACTTGCAAAGCATCTTCTAAACGTGATTTAGAATACGCAATTTGCTGATGAGCTAAGTCGGAGCTAATTTTTGTGAGATGTACGTGGTCGAGGGTGTGCGAGCCGGCTTCTTGCCCGGCAGCCACCCAACGTCTCGCTTCGTTTTTAGACATAAGTGGCGATGGTGGTATCCCCTTATCGTGATCCCACACATTGCTGCCATCAAATTGGTTAGCGACAAAATACGTGGTGCTGGTGAAATTTAAAGACAGTAAAACCGGCAAGGCATTTTCAAGAACATTTCGATAACCGTCGTCGAAGGTAATGCCAAAGACTTTGCCGCTTTGTTCGCCACGGATATAAGGGAGTAAATCGGCCATAGACAAACCCCGATAGCCTAATCGTGCCATCCAGTACATTTGGCGGCGAAATTTTTTCGGCGTTACCGT
>DATGSD010000067.1:0-7575 GCA_035302965.1 Burkholderiaceae bacterium
CGAAAAAGGGGAGCTCAAATAGCTGTTCAACCGCTTCTGTCGACCAAGTTGCAGGCGCTTCATTGTTATGTGTTGATGTCGTGTCCGATAGCCGCGTTGACTCGCGCGCGATTTGGCGAATTTGCATAATGACCTAAAAAATGGAATAAATTTTTACTAGCAGCTCAGTTATTAGCTGCTGTTTAATGGTTTTGCCAAACATACCAAGGGCAAAATAGTTAGCCTTAGCAAAGCTAATAGCCAAGGGGCAAAGCAGCTAGCCTTAGCAAGGCTAATAGCCAAGGGCAAAGCAGTTACCTTCAGCAAAGCTGATATCCAAGGACATAACAGCCGCCCTAAGTAGGGCTGAAACTGAAATTGCTCTGATCATACGGCTGGTTTTGACAAAGGGCAAAAAATGAAATTAAGCGAAATTAGTAGCTTTTAGTGTAATTTACGAGAAGATGCGTACATTTGCGCTTAACTTCGTTTAATTTCTGGGTTTGTCGTAACTTAGTCGTTTGTTAATTATTTTGTAACTATATGCTACGCTCTTTGGCGTAATTGCCATAATAGTTTGTCGTAATCGACGGTTTAATTGGCCTTTTAAGTCGGCTTCGATCGAGCAAAAATCGTAAAAGCGTTTAATGGCGGTTAGTTAAATATGCTGAATCGCTGTCATTGAATAAAAATCTAAAAATACCCGGCGGTTGGCAGAGTAAAATTACTTCATAGCAATTTTAAGCAGTAGGGGATGGCCCCTAGCAAGTTTGATTATTGAGAATACAGTATGAGTCATTTTACGCGTGAGCTTACTATCGCCTGGGGCGACTGCGACGATGCCGGAATTGTGTTTTACCCCAATTATTTTTATTGGTTTGATAGTACTTATCACGCCTGGTTACGTAGTTTGGGCTCGGGCTTGCGCGATGTTAAAGCCCGCTGGGGGGCGGTTACTCCCTTAGTCGATGTTGGTGCAACCTTTCGTTCTGCGGTTAGTTACGAAGACGTGTTGTGTATTAAGGCGCATTTGTCAGAATGGAATTCGCGTCGCTTTCAACTCGATTACGTTGTTACCTGTGGCGAGCGTTTGGTTGCTACTGGTTTCGAGAAGCGGGCATGGGCAGTACCCGACGGTAATGGTGGCATCCGTGGTAGCGAAATCCCCCAAGAGTTTCGAGCCCTCATCGAAGGCGCGCCTTTAAGATCTGAAACTGCTTAACAGGCTTGCGGCTTTGCCGGGCTTGTTGTTTTGTTGGCTTAGTGCGTTTAGCTTTGCCCAGCAACGCGCTCAAGATGCGCACGCCCATCGGTTTGCGACAGCTGCTTTAGAGAAATGGTTTCGATAATTTCACCTTCGTTAAATACATGAACGGTATCGGCTAAAGCAAGAACATCTTCAATGTCGTGGCTAACGATAATGGCAGGCAACGAGTGCTGAAGGCACAGCTGCTTTAAGTCGTTTCTTAACGTTGTTCTGAGCATCGGGTTGAGTGCAGCAAAGGGTTCGTCAAGCAATAACAGCTGAGGTTGGCAAGCAAGTGCTCGTGCTAAAGCTGTACGTTGTTTTTGGCCACCAGAAAGGGCACTTGGACGACTATTAACAAGCTCAGATAAGCCTAAACGATTAATAATTTCTTTTATATAGGCGGTTTGCTTGGCGCTTAAGCGGCGTTTGCGCCAGGTAGTTAAGCCATAGCGTATATTTTGTTCGACGCTTAAATGAGGAAATAAGGCGTAATGCTGGAAAACATAGCCAATTTTACGCTGAGCTGGCGACAAGTTAATGCCTGCAGACGTGTCAATAAAGGTTTCTTGGCCAAAGCAAATTTTTGCTTGGTCGGGGCTTAACAAGCCCGCAATCGCGTTTAGGGTAAGGGTTTTACCTGCGCCCGATGGGCCATAAAATGCGGTACACAAGCCATTGCTTGAAAAATTTGCCTTCAAGCTAAAGTGACGTTGGCCATCTGACAGCATTTTTTGCACTAAAACGTTAAGTGTAGGAGGCGTATAAACCATTACTGACGGCGAGTTGCTTAATGAGCAAGCAAAAACCCATGTTTTTCGAGTATGTCGCTTACTTCGGGGGTTTTTAAAAAGCGGATAAATGCCTTGGCCTGTTGTTTTTTGGTGCTGGCACTTACGATTGCCAAGGGGTAACTTATTTTTGTAGGGGTTTCAAGAATTTGCTCAAGCCTAACGCGTTTTGCTGGGGTTTGCGCATCAGAAAGGTAGGCAAAGCCGACATCGACTTCGCCACGGGCCACGTAATCGAGTACTTGCCTAACATTTTCTGCGTAAATTAAGCGGCTTTCGAGTACGTCGAACAAGCTGGCTTCAACAAGAAGTTGCTGCGCGTAGCGCCCAGCTGGCACAGTTTGTGGGTTACCGATAGCAATTCGTTGTACCGAGCTTTGTTCGAGCTCGGCCAACGTTTTAGGCCTGTTGCTTTGCCCCAAGGTAGGAGTAATTAAGACGAGGCGGTTGTGTACAAAGGCTTGTCGCGTGTTTGAATCGATTAACTGAAGGTTTTCCGCCCGATCCATCGTCTCTTGGTCGGCGCTGATGAATAAATCGACGGGTGCCCCACGCGCTATTTGCTGCAATAAAACCCCAGAAGCTGCAAAATTAAGCGCAAGCTGCTGATTTTTTTGGGTTTTTTCGTAATGTTGGGCGATTTCTTTTAAAACTGTGTTTAAGCTGGCCGCAGCAGAGATGGTTAAAGGTGCAGCGTTGGCTGAAACGCTAATCAAGGCTACAAGAGTAACGTTAATAAGGGTTAAAAAACCCCTTAAGTAAGCATTTTTCATAATGGTGCCGCCGTATTACGTTCTAAGTAGCGATTAGAAATTAGCAAAATACTAATAGAAACGACGGCAGCAATGGCTACGTAAGATAAGGCTAAAGAGTCTTGCCCCGATTGGCTGGCATTATAAATCGCCATCGACAGCGTTTCGGTTTTTCCGGGGATAGAGCCAGCAACCATTAACGTTGCACCAAACTCGCCCATAGCGCGGGCAAAAGCCAGTAAACAACCCCCCAAAATTGCCGGCCAGGCAAGTGGCAAGGTTATTCTGATAAACGTTGAAAAACGACTTTGCCCTAATGTAAATGACGCGGCTTCTAGTGTTTTATCGGTATTGCGAAACGCCACGGTGGCTGTTTTTAAAATTAATGGCAGCGCGACAACGCTAGAGGCGATAACCGCACCATGCCAATTAAAAATAATGCTGTAATCGAAATAACGATAAAGCCAACCACCAAGGGCGCTTTGGCGACCCCCAAGCACTAAAATTGCGTAGCCGACAACGGTAGGCGGCAGAACCAGCGGTAGCATTAAAATGGCTTCGAGTAAGCCACGCCCAAAAAAGTTTTTACGCGCCAACAACCACCCCAGGCCAACACCAAGTAATAGCGCGATCAGGCTGGCAAACAGGGCAACCTTTAACGATAAAAACACCGGAAACCAGTTAAACGTTTCGGGCAAAAGGCTCATGATAAAAATGGCTAATTAAGTTGCCGACCTATTTAATGGTTAGCAGAGGCTGGAATTTTTATGTTTGGCATTAATCGTTATGCATAGCCAAACATAGCGCTATTGTGACACGTTAGTCTTCTATTGACTAGCTATTTCAGAGGCTTAACGGATTTGGCCACAAGCAGCTTTTTACGTGTTTTAGTTACATCACCAACTTTGGGCTGCCGTTTTGGGAATGTGGCCGATATACTTTGTAACTTGCTCGGGCTTAAGCTTTGTTATCTCGCCAACTTTGTGCTGCTGTTTTAGGTGCTTGGCTGCAATTTCCGAACTCGGTTTCGTCTAATTAGAGGTGGTTTCTTGCGAGCTTTCAGTGCGCACCAGAGCTTGCAATTGCTTTAATGGCTCTTGCGCAGCGTAGGCGGCATAGGCTTCGGCTTGCCGATAAAGTTTGATGGCTTCTTTGCCGATAGGGGTAAGCGAGCTGCCACCGCCTTGGGCGCCGCCTTCAGCAGACCGAACAACAGGTTTTTTTAGTAACTGGTTTGTGCTGTTAACTAACGACCAGGCGCGTCGATACGACATTCCTAAATGGCGTGCGGCGGCAGAAATCGAGCCGGTTTCGTCGATGGCTTCTAAAAGCGCAATACGTCCTGGCCCCAAAACGATTTCATGGTCGCGATAGAGCCGGATGCGGAAATAAAAAGTGGCAGAGGGCTTTGCCATGGGCATGTCATAAAAGTAAATGTTTGCAGTCTTGTTGCGTAACACGTGCCAGACAAGATGCCGATTTTGTATCGAAAGTAAAGACCATGTTAGCGGTGTTAGTTCTTGCCATAGTAAGAAATTTCCCGTAAAACGAAAGTTAAGCTTCTTAGTGACCACTTATCCACATAGTTTTGTAACAAATACATAAAAGGATTATTACTATGGCGTACAACAACAAAACATCATTTTACGCGTCGGGTTTTAGCAAGCTGTGGGGCTTGCTGGCCATTTTGGCTTTGGCGGCTTGTGCTCATTTACCGGGTTATACGCTAAACAGCGATGTCTTGTTTGCGTTCGGAAGTGCGCAATTAACGGCTGAAGGGCGTGCCGAGGTTGATCGAGTGGCACGCGAGTTGCGGGCTTATCCTAATACCCGAATCCAGGTAATCGGCCACACCGACCGTATTGGTGATCTCGAGGCAAACCGTCGCTTGTCGTTACGGCGAGCAGAAACCGTCAGGGCGCGCTTAATTAGCGATGGCATGGATCCTAACAAAGTTCAAGCGTTAGGCGTGGGCGCTAGCGACCCAGTGGTCGAATGTAACCAGCGCATCGAATCTCAACTTATTAATTGTTTAGCACCTAACCGACGGGTAGAAATCAAAACCGTTCGCTAAACGGTTTTAAAGCCACTTACACAAAGCCGTTAGCATACCGACGAAGCCTATTTTGGTATGTGGGTATAACGAAGCTCAGCGTCGGCTAAACGGCTTATTTGAGTGTAAGGCGTCGTGTTCGATAACAAGCCTGATCAAGTTTCTTGGTCAGGCTTGTTGTTATTTATAAGCATCTCATCGTGTTCAGCCATATTCCACGGCAGAACATCGGGCGAGACTTGTAAAAAGTTTAAATAGTGTTCGAAGTGGTCTAGCATGTCGCCAATTAATTCTTGTTGCGAGTAGCCGTACACATCGTAGCCTACGCCGCCGCGCTGCAAGAATACCTCGGCTCGATAGAATTTTTCGGGGGTTTCCTGGTCGGATGGCTCGGTATCGTTCGTGCTATTAGCAAAGGCAGGTCGTTCGTATTCGCGTAAACGAACCTCGTATAAATAATCGAGTTGGTCGGGTTTATGAACTTCTACCTCGAGGTAAGCGCGACAAGGGTCGTCTTCGCAGTGGGCGCGTGCAGGCCAACCTTCTTCGCTTAAGCTTTGCGCTAAGTGTCGCATCGCATTTAAAACATCGTTATTAATGTAATTAACGACGTTTTTCTTTTCGGGGTAGTCGACAATGCCGACAAGCCGTTTTTTCCAGGCCCGAACCGAGTCGGCCGGTTGACGCTTAGAGAGCTGCTCCATGCTTTTGTCGCGATGGCTTTCAATGGCTAAGGCTCGCCACATGCCGACTGCAGCAATCAGCAAAATAATGGAAAAGGGTAGGGCCGATATTACCGTCATACTTTGCAACGCCTGAAGACCGCCCGCTAATAACAGCACTGCCGCGACTACCCCTTCTAAAATAGCCCAAAACGCCCGTTGTAAGGCCGGTGTATTAGCAATGCCGCCGGCTGCTAATGAATCGATAACCAAAGAAGCCGAGTCGGATGAGGTGACGAAAAAAGTGACGATGAGTACAACCGTAATCGCTGACGCGATTGCGGTAAATGGCAGGTGCTCGAGTAATTTAAATAAGGCGATGGCGTTGTCGTTTTGAACTTGGGTAATTAAGCTTGTGTAGCCTTCGTTAAGAATTAAATAAAGTGCCGTTTCACCAAATACCGAAAACCAAAAAAACGTAAAAAAGGTTGGTACCAGCATGACACCAAAAACAAATTGCCTAATAGTGCGGCCACGGCTAATTTTGGCAATAAACAAGCCTACAAATGGCGACCAAGCAATCGTCCAGCCAAAAATAAATAAGGTCCAGTTACCAATCCAGTCGCTGCGGCTATAGGCTTGCAGATTGAATGTGCGTTCGACAATGTTGTTTAAATAACTGCCGGTGTTTTGTAAAAACGTTTCTAAAATAAAAATAGTTGGGCCAGCGACAAACACAAACAACATCAAGCCGGTGGCTAAGACAATATTTAACAGCGATAAGTTTTTAACCCCCTTATCGAGGCCGGCTACTACCGATATCAGCGCAAGACCGGTAATAATCGCGATGGCAATTACTTGTATGGTGTGGTTAACCTCTATGGCGGGCCATAAATAATTTAAGCCGGTATTGATTTGAGTAACCGACAACCCTAGGGTTGTAGCCAAGCCAAACATCGTGCCCAAAATCGCAATAATATCGACAGTGTGGCCGATAGGGCCATGGATGCGCCGCCCAATTAGCGGATAAAGCGTTGAGCGCATCGACAAGGGCAGGCCATGGCGAAAGGCAAAATACGCCAATACCAAGCCCACTAGGCCGTAAATTGCCCAAATATGAAAGCCCCAATGAAAAAACGCGATTTGCATCGCTTGTTTGGCTGAATCAAGTGTTTGGGCGGCCCCTTCTGGGGGCTCGGCATAATGTAAAACCGGTTCGGCCACACCAAAGAAAAGTAGGGCAATGCCATAACCGGCCGAAAACAACATGGCAAACCACGACACAAAACTGTATTGAGGTTCGGCGTGTTCGGGCCCAAGCTTAATCGAGCCCCATTTGCTAAGCGATACTAGAACGATAAAAACTAAGAATGTCGCTACTGAAAGCATATAAAACCAGCCAAAATGGCTAGTTACGTAAGCTAGGGCTGAGGCAAAAACTTCGCCAGCTAACGTTGGATTACTAATGGTGCCAACGACTAACAAAAATATAAAAATAACGGCTGGGGCAAAAACGGGAACTAAAATTGTTGACCGCTTTAATTTCTTATTGTTGTTTGTCATTGTTTCTCCTTGTAGTGCCTGCCTTAGCAGCATTGGTTTAGCTAGATTGCGACAGGAGTAATCCGACTTTCATGCTTAGCGACTTAAGCAAAAGAAAACGGCCAGCGTTGCGTAGCAGTTTCTCATCTACGAATTGTAAAGTGATTATGTTGCACTGCAAGGAGTTATTATTTTTTGCCAGCTATTTCTTGATGCAAGAACATTTGGTTAAAAAGTGCGGGCTATAAAAATACCGTGCCTGCCATAGAAGTTCTTTGGCGTGATAGCAATACCGAACAGTTATAGAAATGCGGTTTCGTTACAGAAATGCTGTACGGATGTAGATGCGCTGCGCTGTTACAGAGGTGTCGCGCAGTTCCAGAGACGCTGTGTGGCTAGCAGAGGTGCTTGTGCAGTTGCAGAGATGTTGTGTGGTTGCAGAGGTGCTGTGTGGCTGCAGAGGTGCTGTGTGGTTAGAGAGGTGTTGTGTGGTTACAGTAGGGCTGCGCAGTAATAGAAATGCCGTGTCACTGTAAAAACATGTGGTTTT
>DATGSD010000068.1:0-2404 GCA_035302965.1 Burkholderiaceae bacterium
CGTTGGCGGGCCAGTGCGCTTGCCGTTCTTGCCCACTTTTTTTGGCTTAGTAGGCGGTGTACAAACGATGGGTTTAGTGGGTTTGTTTATTGGGCCTGTTTTGATGGCGTTACTGGTAGGTATTTGGCGCGAATGGCAACATCAGCAGGTGAGCACGCCAGGGCGTTTAAAGTGAGTGCTGTTTTAGTTTTTTGGCTTGCTCGTGAATGCGTTTAGCAGCCTTGAAGCAACAGCAGCCGCAAACCATGCCGACTAACTGATAAAATTAAAGAAGAAAGTCGCATTAAAAACTGCTGTGCCGCTCGCCGTGTTTTATAGCCAAATTTTTATTATTATCGCGTGGTGTACCAGCTGTTTTTTTATGGCTAAACATGAAAGCAAGTATTTTTTGGTGCCCAGAAGAGGATTTGAACCTCCACACCTTGCGGTACATGGACCTGAACCATGCGCGTCTACCAATTCCGCCATCTGGGCTTATAAAATAAGAGATATGCTAACGTTATTTAAAAATAAGGCGATAGACTCGCGCAACGCTGTAAATAACAGTTAACATCGATACTCAAGCCGCACCAAGTTAAACGCTTTAAACGTGTATCTAAACCGTGGATTAACTACTGCGCATTACTTAAATGTACGCCGCTTAATATTGATACTAACGCATATGCACATTTGACAGCTTCAAACCCATACACATAAACCCATACATATTATTACTAGGTTTTTTGCTAAAAACGTATAAAAAGCGTCTTATCCAAATAAGCAAAAAATTATAACGCATTTCATAAAAGAACGGAAATCAAACTTTGGCCAAACGATCCCGAAATGATGACGGCGAATTGCCTCAACGGGCAACGCCCGAACTCCCCCCAGATTTCGACCCAGTAGTGCCTAGCCGCGAGGCTATTCTCGAGTTGTTACGCAACTCGGGAAACGCTTTTGCGCTCGACGATTTGGCGCAAGCGCTGTCGGCAACAGTGCCAGCTTCCAAGGGTTTTAAACGTCGCTTGCAAGCCATGGAACGCGACGGCCAAATTGTCGTGAATGCACGTGGCATGTATTTAGCAAGCAGTAGTGCCGACTTTATTGCGGGCAAGGTGCTTGGTCACCGCGATGGCTTTGGCTTTTTATCGCGTGATGACGGTGGGCCCGATTTGTTTTTAGCGCCACGAGAAATGTTAAAAGTGGTGCATGGCGACCGGGTTCTGGTTAAGCCTGATGGCGACTATCGAGGCAAGCCCGAAGGCCTTATTGTTGAAGTGTTAGAGCACCGCACCAATCGTTTGGTTGGCCGATTTTTACGCGAACGAGGCGTCAATATTGTGGTACCTGAAGACCAGCGTATAAAGCATGACGTCTTAATAGCTGCAGGCGATACGATGGGAGCCGGTCACGGGCAGGTGGTGGTAGCTGAAATTATTCAGCAACCTACTCGCCACACTCAGCCAGTGGGTCGCATTGTCGAAGTACTCGGCGAAATCGATGACCCTGGCATGGAAATCGAAATTGCCGTGCGCAAGTTCGATGTGCCGGTTGATTTTTCGGAGCGTGCCGAACGCCAGGCAGCACGTATTCCTGATGTTGTACGGCCTGCCGATATTAAAGGGCGGGTCGATTTACGCAGCGTACCTTTTATTACTATCGACGGCGAAGATGCGCGCGATTTTGACGATGCGGTGTATTGCGAGGCCATCGATATCGGTACCGAACGACGCCGTCGGCCGGCTTGGCGTTTACTAGTGGCAATTTCTGATGTCAGTCATTACGTAAGGCCGGGCGATTCGATCGATCTTGACGCCCTCGAGCGTGGCACCAGTGTTTATTTCCCGCGTCGGGTCATTCCGATGTTGCCCGAAGTACTGTCAAATGGTATTTGCTCTTTAAACCCCAACGAAGATCGCCTTGTTTTAGTTTGCGATATGGTCATCCCGGGTAATGGCGTTAAGGCGGGGCAGGTAAGCGCTTATCAGTTTTATACTGCGGTTATCCGCTCGCATGCGCGTACCACTTACGACCAAGTTTGGACGGCGCTGCAACAGCCGGATGGCCCGGGGGCAAAAGAAATTCTTGAGGTGTTGCCACAAATACAAGAGTTGTATCAGCTGTTTCACGTGCAAGAACAAGCCCGAATAAAACGTGGGGCTATCGAGTTCGACACTGTTGAAACCCGTATTTTGGCCACTCCGTTAGGTCGCATCGAGCAAATCGTGCCAGTCGAGCGTAACGATGCTCACCGCATAATCGAAGAATGTATGTTGGCTGCTAATACTTGTGCGGCCGACTTCATGCGCCGCAATCGCCGCCAAGGCCTGTACCGAGTTCACGAGGGGCCAACTCCCGAAAAACTTAGTGCTTTGCGCGACTATTTACGTACTTTGGGTTTACGTTTGGGGGGTGGCGACGATCC
>DATGSD010000069.1:0-4016 GCA_035302965.1 Burkholderiaceae bacterium
CCCTGAAGGCAACACCCCTATGCTGTCAGACAACTAAAGCCTTACACTTTTTTGGAGACAGTGTTATGCCTTCGGTTTACTTACGCCTACCCGTTGTTGTGTCCGCTTGCGCGATGCTTTCGGCGGGTTTGTTAATGAGCAGTACGATAAAAGCACAAGAACGGTTTGCCTCTGGATCTTATATTGGTCTAGGTTTGGGTTATGGAAAAATGTCAGATCGTCTGTCGTGGCAGGCGAAAGCCGGGCAAGAGATCGACCGCGACGTTGAAACTGAAGGCGCAAACAAATCAGCCGGTGTAGGCTCTTTGTTTTTTGGCTATAACTGGCGCTTTAACCGCTGGCTATTAGGCCTAGAAGCCGATATTACGTCTTCTTTAAAATACCGCTACGAAGCTCATGAACGTGATGCCGAAGACGATTACGACGAATACATCAAGCATAAGATGGCCTGGTTGTTAACGATTCGCCCCCGTGTTGGCTACCTTATTAGTGATTCGTTAATGGTTTATGGCACGGCTGGCTTTGCTAGCGCGCGTATGAAAACGTCAATTGGGGGCACCAATCGTGATTTGATTAACCCCGAAGATAGTTTTACTTTTGCCGGTCATATTGGTAACCGCCAAGTTCATGGCTGGACAGCAGGCGCGGGTTTGGAATACGCCATTTCGAAGCGCTGGCATTTACGCGCCGAATACCTCTATGCTCGCTTCCAAAAAAAGTCGTCGAATCTGCGCGCCTCAACTAGCGATGGCGAGGTAGTCCATCATCGGTCTTGGATTAAACCGAAGCTGAATCAATTTCGCTTGGGCGTTAGTTACCAGTTCTAGTGTGCTTAATGTTAGCAGCAGATTCGCTCACCCCTTATGACTAAGAGCCTCAAAATGACTAGTCACCGACTACCTTGGATAGCCAAGCTATTTCTCATCGTTTTTGTGTTTTATAGTTTGCCACCGGTCAGCCAGGCAACACAGCCCGCAGCCACAGAAAGCGTTTACGATGAAAACGCCGCCGTCTCAGCGAAAAATACGTCTGCCGTTGCCAAAGACAGAACCACAGCAGACCAAGTACGTGCCATTGTGCCGCAGTTAGAAAATTACGTAATAACCCATATGCAAAAATGGGGCACGCCTGGGGTTGCGATTGGCATAATTGCTGACGACGATTTAGTTTACGCGCGTGGCTTTGGTGTACTAGAAAAAGATAGCACCCAAGCGGTAGACGAAAACACGGTTTTTCAGATTGGGTCAACCACGAAAGCGTTTCTGGGGGTCACGCAAGCCTTATTGGTAGCCGATGGCAAGCTCGATTGGCACAACCGCGTCATCGACTACTATCCCAACTTTCGACTTGCCGACCCGTGGGTAACCCGAGAGTTTCAAATAATCGACTTGCTAGCACAACGCAGTGGCCTACCCTACTCGACGCTAACCAATATGATGCTTTACGGCTATGCGCCAGAAGTTATTATTGCGGCCTTGCGTCACATCCAACCCATTAGCAGTTTTCGATCGAAGTTTGCCTATCAAAATGCCTTTCATTTGCTTGCCGCCGCAATTGTGGCGCAGCAAGCCGGCCACGAGAACTGGACCAGTTATTTGAAATCGGCTTTGCTGCAACCGCTAGCCATGGATAACACCACAACCGCCCCTGCGGCGAGTACGAGCAAACACGCTAGCGGCCATCGTTTTGATGGTAAAGAAACCATTATTGACCCGCCAACGATGTTTTTAGAAAGTGCGGGTGCTGCTGGCAATATTTATTCGACGGTGCACGATTTATCACGCTGGCTGCGCTTTCATATCAACCAAGGGCAATTAGACGGTAGGCAAATTATTGCTGCAGATGAACTTGCTACAACTTATCGGCCATTGGTGGTTTTAGACGGGCCCATCGGCGAGGAAGTAGCATTAGGCCCAGACGATCAGTTAGGCTACGCCACCGGCTGGATGACCCACCAAACCCCAGAAGGTCGCTTAATAGAGCATGGCGGCGCCACGGTTGGTTTTACCTCGCACCTAGGCTTTGACCCCGACCGGCGTTTTGGTTTTGTGGTGTTAGTAAACCAATCGATGGAAATTGGTAATGGCTTGGCCATCCCGTTTGGCAAAACCATTCTCGACTTGTTGCAAGGACGCCAAACCAAAGACCATGCCCAACTAGCCTATGAAGCACTCAGCGAGCTTCAAGAGGCGCAAAAACAACATAAAACACCCCCTAAAAACCCACTGCCGTCGCGCCCCCTTAGTGACTACGAAGGCCGATACAGCAGCCCTGTGCTTGGAGAAATTATCGTTGCGCAAACAGCCCCTGAGCAGCTGGGGTTTGAGCTAGGGCCCCACAATATTGCCGTAAGCTTAACGCATTGGTCAGGAGACAGCTTTAATGCCTCGATTCCGCTGCCCGGCGCAGGTGAGCCACGCTTTCGCGATCAAGTACGGTTAAGTTTTATGGCAAACGATGCTGGCGATATCGAAAAAATGATTTGGGCTGGTGATATGGATTCGTCGGGGCAGCCGGCATTCACCAAGCAATAAAACAACCAACAGACAGACATTAAACAAACAAGACAAGAAGCGCTACGACAACATTTACAAGAAAAACAAACACACTCTAACGTTGCTCGCGGCACTGGTTTGGCTACTAAAATAAAACCACAGTAGATAGGCCTCTTGACGTCTATGGGCAGAAAGCCTAACAATGGGTAACAAACGCGCTGACTTGCTGCTTACCAGACGCTGCTTGCTAACCCTTACCCAGCTCCATGCCTATGTCTGCATCATCGCCGTCTGTGCACACCAATAGTGCTGTGCATATTTCGTCGTCCGAAAAGCTGCCCGCCCAGAAGCGCTACAGCGAATGGCTGCAAAGCAATCTTGAAGGGCTAAATATTACGGCACCGAATTTGCAGCAGAAAACTAATTTTAAGGGGTATATCACATCGTTGATTACGGGTGACGGTGAACTGCATCTGGCAAAACTCGACAGTTTTCTCGCTAAGCGCGAGCTTACCCACATTAAGACCGACCAAGGCCACAACAAATTGGCTTTACTTTATGTTCAACAAGGTCGACTGCAAACGCATTATCACGGCGGCAACCACGCCAGCGCCCAAGCAGGTGATTTTCTGATTTTTGATGCTAGCCAGCCAAGCACTTTACAGTGCGATGCCGCGCAATTTGTGCAGCTGAACCTGCCGTTAACGCTTTATCGCCAAGTGCCCATGGCTTTTGCGCGCAGCAACCACTTTGTACGAGCCATGCAGAACGTGGCCCTAAGCCGCGTATTAAAAACCCAGCTTAACGATTGCGGGCAACAACTATTAGCATTGCCGCACAAGCAACACGCCGCCTACCTAGACATTATTGAAACCTTGGCCGTGCGCGTACTGCAAGCCGTATACGGGCAGTTGCCGCCGCACGAAGTTGTTGCCAGCAAAAGCCTTTACGCCATGGCCATTAATTTTATTCAACTTAATTTAAACGACGCCAAACTTAATGCCAACCTAGTAGCGCAAGCGTTGGCGTGTAGCCGCTCGACACTTTACAAAGCCTTTGCAATACAAGGCGAAGGTATTGCCGAATTTATTCGTAAGCAACGTCTGCAGCGGCTAGCGGCGTTGTTATCAAACCCAAAATTTGATCACACCCCCATTGCTGACCTGGCTTTTGCTTGTGGTTTGCACGAGGCGTCTAACGTTAGCCGCCTTTTTAAGCAGCACTATGCCCTAACGCCATCAGAGTATCGACAGCAACAGCAAGAAAACCATTCTGCCAAACAAAGCTAGCTACAAGCCCTAACCTGCCTGTTAAAGCTAAGTGGCTGGTTCACTTTAATGAAACAGCCACTTAACCTAAACCCAATGCTAATCAAAAAATGGTAGCAATTCGCTGAATATTTGCTTAGTAAACAGCATATAAAACGCTGTTACGGTTGTTTAAAAATATCGTCGAGGTCTTCGGCCTGTGGCATACCATTGTGCTTTTGCACTAAACCTTCAGAGTCAAGCACGACAATAC
>DATGSD010000070.1:0-3251 GCA_035302965.1 Burkholderiaceae bacterium
TTACTAAGACCAACCTCTTTTAGTATGGCATAGGCTTGTTCACGTGCATATTCTTTGCTTTCGCGACGAATAAGCAAAGGCATGGCAACGTTATCTAAGGCAGAGAATTCGCCCAATAAATGGTGAAACTGATAAACAAAACCAAAATAACGATTACGAATATGGGCGGTTTTTTGCTCGTTTAAGCGGCTGGCTTCTTCTTGATTAACCAGCACTTGGCCTGATGTGGGTTTATCGAGCAAGCCCAAACAATGCAGCAGCGTACTTTTGCCTGAACCCGACGCACCGATAATGGCCACAATTTCGCCCGGGTAAACGGTTAAATCGACCCCTTGCAAAACGTCAATAGCTGTGTCGCCCTCGGTGTAGCTTTTACGCAATTGCTTGGCTTCAAGTACGGGCGATGGCGTCGAATTAGTCATAACGTAGAACTCTTGCAGGTTGTAAGCGAGCAGCACGCCAGCTGGGGTATAAGGTTGCTAGCAGCGACAGCAATAAAGAAGCAATGGCGACAATGCTGATATCGAGCAGTTGTGGGTTAGATGGCAATTGGCTGATGAAATAAATTTGTTGCGGTAAAAATTCGATGCCAAGTACGTTTTCGATAAAAGGCACGATGACATCGATGTTGTATGCAATTAAAGCGCCAAAACCCACGCCAAGCAGGGTGCCGACTAAGCCTATTAGGCTGCCTTGGACCAAGAAGATGCGGGCAATTTCGCGGGGTGTGGCCCCTAAGGTACGCAAAATGGCGATATCGGCTTGCTTGTCTTTTACCGCCATAACCAACGACGAAAGTAAGTTAAACGCGGCTACCGCCACAATTAGCATCAAAATAATAAACATCATGCGCTTTTCGGTTTTGACCGCGGCAAACCAGGTACGATTATTAACCGTCCAATCGCTAGCAAAAACCTGCGACGGTAATTGTACGTTTAACTGGCGTGCCACAGCAGGTGCGTCAAGCATATTGGCAATACGAAGGCGTACGCCACTATTTGCGCCATCACGAAACACCTTGCCGGCATCTTCAAAGTGGGTAAACGCTAAAGACGCATCGTATTCGTAGTACCCTGACGAGAATAAACCCGCTACCGTAAACTGTCGCATGCGCGGTGTGAAGCCAGCTGGCGATATCGAGCCTTCTGGGGCAAGTACCATGACGGTATCGCCTAATTTGGCCCCTAAAGTACGTGCTAACTGGGCACCAAGAACAATGCCGTAACTACCTGGCTTTAAGGCACTAAGGCTGCCTTGAATGACTTGGTCGGCAAGTTCTGAAACATCGATTTCGTGTTCGGGATCGACCCCTCGAACTTCAACTCCGGCAAGGGCATCGCTACGTAGCAGCATGGCTTGCGAGGCCACAAACGGGGCTGCGCCTTTTATTTCGGGGTTTTGCTTGGCTTGTTCGGCTAAACCCTGCCAATCGGCAAGCACGTCGGCACTTGTGGCGCCAGGCACGATTAGTTCGATATGGGGCAAAACCGAGAGCATGCGGTCGCGAACTTGGGTTTGGAAGCCGCTCATTACCGAAAGCACGATAATTAAGGCAGCAACGCCTAGAGCTATGCCCGCCATCGAGCTTGCCGCAATAAACGAAACAAAGCCGTCGTGCTGTGTGTTGCGTTTTTTTGCCCACGTTAGGCCCGCATAGCGTAAGCCTATCCATAATTCGTAAGACATCGTGTTACAGCCACCTTTTTCTTAATAACATTACAATTAGTGTATGCAGATCGTACTACCCGGAGCCCTGCCCCACCCGGCCGCGGCTTCCCAGCTTGCTGATTATCTCTTAAAAAAAGCCCCAACTTTTGTTAACTGGCTAGCCAAAGGGAAAGCCCAGTGCAGCGTAGTCGATGCGCGTGCTGCAGGGTGCACGGCACTCGAATATTGGCAACTACAAACAGCGGGCTTTCAGCCACACGAAAATCAGCCATTTAGTGCGGGCTTAGGGCCTTTAAATGCGGTAAAAAAAGCGCCCAACGGTCAAGCCATCTGGTTGGCCGAACTGGTTCATTTGGCGGCCACCCAAGAGGGTGCCGTGTTACTACCAGCCCAGCAGTTATCGATTAGCCAAGAGCAAAGTGTAGCCTTGTTTGCCAGCGCCAAGAAACTGTTTGCTGACACAGGCTTTAACATACAAGCCGATAGCGTCAGCAACTGGCAAATCCAGCTCCCCGAAAACGTTAGTGTGCCGTCGATTAGCCCGGCGTTGGTTAGTACCACCACGGTTAACGATTGGTGGCCGCACGAGGCCGCATCGCGCCCATGGCGCCAACTTTTTAATGAGCTGCAAATGCTGTGGTTTAACGACCCGGTTAATGCGCAAAGGCAAGCTGCAGGCTTACCCGCAATAAATGCTTTGTGGTTATACGGGGGTGCGACTGCCGCTCAATTAAAACATCCCGAACGGCTTGACGACGTTACGATTTATCGACAATTAGATGGCCCATCTCGCCACGCTGATTGGGGGGTATGGCTAGACGAGCTGCAAAAACTTGAAAACGAGGTATTTGCACCGCTCGCGAAAAATAAAGCGCCCGAGCTGGTTTTACTCGGCGAAGCGCGTTGGGCCATCGTTCATGCCAGGCCGTTTTGGTCGATTGGGGCGCTTTTTAGTCGTCAGTCATCTTGGAGAAATTGGTGGTCAAACCCAGATTAAAAAACCGTCCGTCTAATGATGAAGCCGCCGCAAGCCTAGAGCGCGCTGGTGTGCATCCGCTGTTGTCACGCCTTTGGGCCATGCGCGGCGTTAACGACCCTGACCAAATTGCGACCAAATGGCAACATATGATTGCGCCCCAGCAACTTAGCCAGTCGGAAAAAGCCGCGGCTTTGTTAGCCGATGCTATTGAAGCCAACAAGCGTTTATTGATTATTGCCGACTACGACTGCGATGGAGCCACGGCTTGTGCCGTGGGGGTTAGAGCCTTGCGCCAAATGGGCGCCAAGGTTGATTTTTTAGTACCCAACCGGTTTGAAACCGGCTATGGATTGTCGCCAGAAATTGTCGAGCTGGCTTTGCAACATCCTGCTGGCCGGCCCGATTATTTAATCACTGTTGATAACGGTATTGCCATCATTGACGGTGTGGAAAAAGCTAATGCCTGTGGGCTAGGAGTAATCGTCACCGACCACCATTTGCCGGGTGATACCTTGCCAGATGCCGATGCAATTGTTAACCCGAATCAACCCGACTGTGGTTTCCCATCAAAAAACCTTGCTGGTGTCGGTGTTATTTTTTATTT
>DATGSD010000071.1:0-3398 GCA_035302965.1 Burkholderiaceae bacterium
CAAAGCCCTCGACATCGCCCGCCTCGCCCGCGACATGCTGGGTGGCAACGGCATCTCCGACGAATTCGGCGTCGCACGCCACCTCGTCAACCTCGAAGTCGTCAACACCTACGAAGGCACCCACGACATCCACGCCCTCATCCTGGGCCGCGCACAAACCGGCATCCAAGCCTTCTTCTAAAAAACGCGCACAAAAACGCCCCCAAATAGTTAAAAAATCAACTACTTGGGGGCGCTTTCATTTCCAAAACAAACAATACGGTACCCCAGGCACAGAAAACCGCCCCTTGCTGAATTGGCCTGTCTTAGCTGCACCGACTTCGGAGTGCGCCGCTATTTGGTGGCTGTGAGCGGAAACAAGGCCGAAGCTGTGCGAGCGAAGCGAGTTCTTCGGCCGCCGATCACGGCCGCCAAATAGCGGGAAGTCGAGCAACGCTCGACCGCACGACTGGAGGTAAAGCTAAGACAAGCCAAGTCAGCAAAACGCCGAAACTGCCACCATTAAAAACAGCCCCACCAAAGAAAGCCGCCAGCCAACCCGCCCCTAAGCCCCGCTCGCTGACAGATCAAACAAACTAGTCGCCTCTAACTCGAGCACCTGTTCCTCATCCTGATTAAACATCTTCCACGTCCAGCGCATAATCCCCAAATCGCTACGCGACTCTGAACGCCGAACCGAATCAACATGCATCTCGAGCCGCACAGCATCACCCGGCCGCACCGGCTGCATCCAACGAATCTTATCGACACCCGGCGATCCAAACGACTCAGACCCCTCTAAAGCCGCATGCACCGCCATCCGCATCGCCAAACTACACGTTTGCCAACCGCTGCAAATCAACCCACCCCAACGGCTATTTTGCGCTCGCTCGCGATCAATATGAAACCACTGCGGATCATACTGCTTGGCGAACTCGATAATCTCTTCTTCGCTAATAACAACCGGAGGATGCTCAATACGCATGCCACTGTGAAAATCGCTAAATTTCATGGGAGCTCTACTCGATTAAACGCTAAAAGCCTCGAACACGTAAAACGAATTCGAGGCGGCTCTTGTTACAACAAATAACATAGCGATTGTACTCTTTTCGGCCCAGCGGCAAAAACCAAAGACTGAAAAGCGTTCCTAACCGCTGGCGGAATTAATACGTCTCGAAATGCAAGCGCCCTTGCTCTTTAAGCTGCTGATGAACCTCTGGCCAGCTTTTACCCTTAGCCTCGACAACAGCATTTAAAGCCTCGAGAACACCTTCTTCCATGCCCTTTAAACCACAGACATAAATACAAGTGGCATCGTCTTCGAGTAAAGCGTAAACATCATCGGCGCGCTCTCGGATAAGATCTTGAACGTATTTTTTGGGCTTATCGGGCTCGCGCGACAACGCCAAATTAACATCGATAAAATCGGATGGCAGATTCATTAACGGGCCAAAATACGGCAACTCACGCTCGGTTCTTGCCCCGAAAAACAACATTAACTTACCATCGAAACGGCCCTTTTTAGCCAAACGGCGGCAGCGCTCTGTCATGGCGCGCATAGGTGCAGCGCCTGTACCCGTACAAATCATAATTAAATTCGCATCGGGTTCGTTAGGCATTAAGAACGTATTGCCTAAAGGGCCAATAACACGAACCGTATCGTTCTTTTTTAGGTCGCAAAGATAATTTGAACAAACCCCATGAGTAGGATCGCCATCGTAATCGACCGTAACCCGCTTAACGGTTAAAGACAGATTATTGTAGCCAGGTCGCTCGCCGTCGCGTGGGCTGGCAATAGAATACTGACGCGCATGATAGGCGCGCCCGGACGCATCGGCACCTGGCGGGAAAATTGCAATTGACTGGCCTTCGAGCACTGGGAACGGTGCCGAGCCAAAATCGAGAACAATATGATGAATATCGTTATCGGTGTTTTCGTCGGTTAAACGATAATTACCAACCACAGTGGCTGTGGCCACTTTTTTATGGTTATACAAATTGATATAAGGATGGGCGGCAGACCACGGTGGGACGCTAGCCCCCGACGACGTATGCGGAACATTTTCGAGCTCAGAGGTATCTGGCTCGGGGGATAAGGTAGCAGCTACATCGCCACTTGTGGCGACATCATCGCCGGCCTCTTCGTAGGCAGACAAATCGGCCTGCTCGGGGAGCTCATCCCAGCTGAATTGCTCTTCAAGGCTGTAAGCCTCGTCGCGTAAAACTTTAATCCAATTATCGATTGCACCGGTAGGACACGGGGGCACGCAAGCCATGCACATCTCGCAGATGTTGACATCGACCACATAATTATTATCGTCGTGGGTAATGGCGTCGATGGGACAGCTTTCCTCGCACGTGTTGCAGCGGATACAGATCTCGGGATCGATCAGGTGCTGAGTGATTACTTTGCTTTCGGTTTTGGCAGACATTGCGAAGCTCCTTGTGCCTCAGCCCCAAAGAGTGGCGCAGGCCATAAGGGTGAACAGCCGGGGCGCACGGAAGCGGCCCGGCTAATGCGTGAACTAATTAAATATACCCACTACTTAGTTAAAACGCACGTACTCAAAGTTAATGGGCTGACGGTTAATACCGATTACTGGTGGCGCAATCCAATTGGCAAACTTACCAGGCTCGACAACGCGACCCATTAATGAAGCCACAAACTCGCGGTCTTCAGGTGTAGGCAACCAATTCGACTGATTGGCTTTCCATTGCTCTTCGGTAAGCACCTCACCTTTTGGCGAAACACGGATGCCAGCTAAGCCACCAATGCTTCGGTTAAAGGCTTTATGTGGTACCTCGAGACGGAAATCGATACCGGCTCTTTCGAGGATGCGATTCCAGCGCCCAACTCCGGCCGACGCGTCTTTAATAAAGTCGTCGCGTAGCACTTCGTTTAGGGCGTTAAGCATTGGGACTTCGACTTCGCGAAGCTTACCATCGTGCACTTCGAGAATCTTGTACGTATCGTCTTTAAGAAGGTTGTCATCACCGCGCTTAGATTCGTTGTGACGGCCTTTTAAGCCGGCACTGTAGAAAATTGCCGCGTTGGATGACTGGTCGGAACCAAAGAGGTCGATAGTAACGCTGTAGTGGAAGTTAATGTAGCGCTGAATCGTGCCTAAATCGATAACTCCAGCGGCGCGTACGGCAGCCGGATCGTCGGTTTTAAGCTCGCTCATCACTTCGGCAGTGCGCTGAAGAATGCGCGAAACGCCTGACTCGCCAACAAACATATGGTGAGCTTCTTCAGTAAGCATAAACTGCGTTGTGCGAGCAAGTGGGTCGAAGCCCGACTCGGACAAGGCACTTAACTGGAACTTACCATCGCGGTCGGTAAAATGCGTAAACATGAAAAACGCTAACCAATCGGGCGTTTTTTCGTTAAAGGCGGCCAAAATACGTGGGTTATCTTC
>DATGSD010000072.1:0-4878 GCA_035302965.1 Burkholderiaceae bacterium
TGCCAATTACTGCCAGGTAAGTTTTCGATTGGAACAGTAGCACCAGCCGGGATGGCCGCCCCTAAACATAAAGCGGCCGAGTAAATACCCATCATGCTGCTGGCGCGTTCAGGAAAGGTGCTCTTAATTAAACTGGGTAACAACACCATTACGACGCTGATGCTGGCGCCACCTATAAATGTTCCGATAAAAAGGCCGGTGACGCCAAACAAGCTACGTAAAGCAATGCCCACAGCCTGAAGAATCATTCCCCAAAAAATTAGGTTTTCGGCACTGCGGTAGCGTAAAAGCCGAGGTGCAAAAGGGGCGAAGATACCAAAACACAGGACTGGTAAGGTAATTAGCATACCGGTTTCGGCGCTGCTGAGCTGCAGCGAATGGCTGACCGACTCGAGCACCGGCCCTAGGCTGGTAAGCATAGGGCGCAAGTTGCTGCCAATTAAAAACAAGGCCAGAACGAGCATTAATTGGGTTCGGGTTTCGTTAAGGCCGGTGGTGTCGGCGTTGATACTTGGTTTTTGCATAATGGCTTGTTGTGCTGAACACGCTAAAAGTCACAGTTTGCCATAGCCTGTTAGAGAGCACGAGCATTAATACCATGGCAGCCTAGGTTATCGCTTAGCTAGCTAGAAGGCTTTAGCGTATTGTTTTTGACCGTTGAGTTGCACGTAATATAGGCCAGGCTTAATGGGTGCGGTGGGCAATCGTTTCGACTTGATACTAGGCTTGTGTTTTAATCGTGTTCTTGTATCACCCTGGTTCTGTTATGTGTCCTACCGTCTCGCGCTCTTTGGCTCATACCAATCGTATCGCCTATTTAATTGTTCTTGCTGGCATAGGTGCTGCTTTACATATTTGGAAGCTGCCACCAGCACTGCCTGCCTTGCAGCAGCAACTAGGGTTAAGCCTGGTTGAGTCTGGGTTTTTACTTTCTATTGTACAGATTGGAGGGATGTCTCTCGGGCTTATTGTTGGCTTGGTTGCACAAAAAATTGGTTTGCGGCGCTGCATTTTAATAGGGCTGGGGTTAATTGCGAGTGCCTCAGGGGTAGGTGCATTTGTTGATAGCAAAGAAGCGCTTATGGCTTTGCGTGGCCTCGAAGGTGCAGGCTTTTTAATGGTTGTTATGCCGGCCCCAGCGTTAATTCGGCAGTTCGTTCCGCCCGAGCGTTTAAGCAGTTTAATGGGTCTGTGGGGTTGTTATATTCCCTTGGCAACTATTGTGGCGCTTTTGGGTGGCTCATGGCTTTTGAGCATGGCCGATTGGCGCCTTTTGTGGGGGGTGTTAACCCTTGTAACTTTTGCTTTGTTTCTCTTGGTTTGGGTGTTGGTACCCTCAGACAGCCAGCAGGTTGTGGCCAAACAAAAACGCGAGCGAATAAGGCGGGTTTCGGCATGGCAACTTGTTAAAACCACCTTGTCGGCTGAAGGGGTGTGGTTGTCGGCCGGTATTTTTGGTTTATACGCCGGCCAGTGGATTGCCGTAATTGGCTTTTTGCCCACTATTTATATGTTAGGCGGAATTAGTGGCACAACGGCAGGTGTGCTTACGGCAATTGTGGCGGGTGCTAACGCTATCGGTACCTTCGCAGCTGGGTATTTATTACACCGTGGTGCCCGTGTACCAACGCTAATTATCATTGGTTTAATTGCCATGATATTAACGGCGTTTGCCGCGTTTGCTCTGAACTTGCCAGTGTTTTGGCGGTTTTTTGCAATCTTCGTATTTTCTACGTTAGGGGGCTTGATTCCAACCTCGCTATTCGTGGTGGTTATGCAGCTAGCGCCAAGCCAGCAAACCGTACCGACGTCGTTGGGTTGGATGCAGCAAATTTCGGCCTTGGGGCAGTTTTTGGGGCCGCCGCTAATTGCTTGGGTAGCCACATTGGTTGGTGGTTGGCAAGCCACTTGGGTGGCAACGGGTCTGTGCGCCATTTTGGCAATTCTTCTGGCCTTGCGCATGCGATACAAATTCAAACTTTAATGGCTGGCGACGTTTGCTCCAATGCTGCAAATACTAACAATTACTAGCCCCATCTATTTAATTATTGCCTTGGGCTATCTCGTTGTGCGTCTTGGTTATTTCAATAAAACCGAGGTGCGTGCCATGGGGCGATTCATCTTTATGGTGGCCATGCCGGCTTTGCTATTCAATGTGTTGGTTGATCAGCACGCGAGTGTCGAAATCGAATGGGCTTACGTGTTGGTGTATGCCATTGGTAGCATGTTGGCCTTAACGAGTATGACGGCCTACACACGTTTTATACGTCGTAAGCCCGTAGCCACGTCGAGTATTCAAGGGATGGCTTCGGCCGCAGCAAATACGGCCTTCATCGGTTTTCCAATTTTGTATCCGCTATTTGGGCCCACCGCGGCGGTTGGCTTGGCCATGTGCATGATTGTAGAAAATATTCTAGTGATGCCGTTGGGTTTAGCCTATGCCGACAGCCAAGAAGCCGAGGGGCATATGGCAAAGGCGTTTTTACAGTCGTTGCTATCGCTGCTGCGCAACCCTTTGTTATGGGGCATGGGTTTAGGCTTGCTTTTTAATACCTTTGGTTGGTTATTGCCTGCCGTACCCGAACGCATGGTGCAGATGTTGGCGCAAATTGCTAGCCCTTTAGCACTGTTTGTGGTTGGCGGTAGTTTGGTCGGTTTACAGATCGGCCACCAGTTACGCGATATTTTTACAGTTGTGGGGGCAAAATTATTTTTACACCCATTATTAGTGGCGTTGGCCTTGTTGTTTTTCCCATCGCTTGACTCGGCTTTGGCGATTACCGCCGTTGTGTTTGCTGCTATGCCAACTGCTGCATTAGTAACGGTATTAGCCCAGCGTTATGGCGAAGAAAGTTTTGCCGCCGGTGTTCTGTTGGTTGCAACAAGCCTCTCGTTTTTTACCATTACACTATTGTTATTGGTAGCGACGCGTTTGTGGCCTGTTGCTTTATAAGTTGCTTAGCGCTTAGCGTTGCCAAAAGCGTTTCAAGCAGTGTTGGGTTTATGCCTTATTAAATCTCGAGTCTTCTACCTGTTATTTTTCAAGTAAGTTATGACCAATTTATCTCGCTCGGTTTCTGACGGCCACGAATCGATGACAAATTTAGCAGCAGCACTCGATGCTTTACGCCAACTTTTAGGCGATCGTTTCACGACGGGTGAATCAACACGCGCCATTCACGGTCGCGACGAGTCTTGGCATGCCCCCCGCCTGCCTGATGCCGTTGTTTTTCCTAATGACACGGCCGAAGTGTCGGCCATTGCTCGCATTTGCCATCAACATCGTGTACCCATGATCCCTTTTGGTGCCGGGTCGTCTGTCGAAGGTGCGTTAATACCTGTTCGTGGGGGTGTGGCGGTTAGTACGGCTAATTTAAACCAACTGCTCGAAGTTAACCCGGGTAATTTCGATTGTGTGGCGCAGCCAGGTTTGCTGCGACGCTCTTTAAACGAACAAATTCGCCATACTGGACTTTTTTTCTCGGTAGACCCAGGCGCCGATGCTAGCGTGGGTGGCATGGCCGCTACTCGGGCCAGTGGTACAAACACAGTACGTTACGGCACGATGGCCGATGCCGTGCGTGGCTTAGAAGTAGTCTTGGCCGACGGCCAAATTATTCGAACCGGCAGCCATGCGCGTAAGTCGTCGGCTGGTTACGATTTAACGCATTTGTTTATTGGCTCTGAGGGCACGTTAGGTTTTATCACCAAATTAATTTTGCGCCTTTATCCAAGGCCAGAGCATATTATTTCGGCAACGTGTACCTTTCCTGACGTCAATTCGGCGGTTGAGTGTTCGGTGGCCATTATGCAGTCGGGCATTCCTATTGCTCGTCTCGAATTTCTTGACGAAGTAATGATTGACGCCGTTAACCAGTATTCAAAATTAAGCCTGCCCTTAAAGCCGCATTTGTTTTTTGAGTTTCATGGCTCGCCTGGGCAAACAACCGAGGTGCTCGATACGGTTCGCGAGCTTGCTACCGACTTTAACGGACAAGATTTTTATAGTGCCACCGCGCAAGAAGAGCGCGATCGCCTGTGGCGAGCCCGCCACGATTGCGCCTACGCTTGTATGGCTTACGAGCGCCCTAAACGGATGATGACTACCGATGTTTGTGTGCCGCTTGACGACTTGGCCGACAACATTAACGCCGTTCGCGCTGATGCGCAGGCGGCTGGCATTACTGCTCCGGTATTGGGGCACGTGGGCGATGGTAATTTTCATACGGTTTTACTTATCGACCCAAATGACGTCGAAGCCGTCAAAAAAGCTGAAGGGGTTCATCGGCGTTTAGTTGAGCGTGCTATTAATTGCGGGGGCACTTGTACCGGCGAACACGGTGTCGGCCTTGGTAAGCGCGAATTTATGGGCCTTGAGCATGGCAATGCGCTGGGTGTGATGCAAAGCATTAAAAAAGCGCTTGATCCTTACGGTTTAATGAACCCCGGCAAGGTATTACCTGATCTTGTTTAAACTAACTTTTGTTTGATTGTTTTTACCAAATAGTCAGTTTTATAACGGGCGTTAAGGTTAGTTAATTTTGTCGCGGTTATCGGCTTAAAATAAAAGAGCACAGCGCTTACGCTGTGCTCTTTTACGTGGTTAGCGAGGGCGTAGGTTAAACATTAGACTCTATTGCTTACGGTTCTGTTCGGTTTCTTCGCCGCTATCGTCGACTTGTTCACCATGCACTAAATGCAGATAAGTACGGTGACGTTCGTATTGGTCCAAGATATCGTCAATCACCGCATCTTGCGTCCAGCCCATGATGTCGTAGTCTTGACCACCTTCGGCCAGATGAACTTCTGCGCGGCAGTAGGTGCGATCCTGTTGTTGTTTCTGTTCGCCTGGTGTTAGTGCAGGTCGGACATGATCGA
>DATGSD010000073.1:0-5820 GCA_035302965.1 Burkholderiaceae bacterium
GTTGGGTCAAAAACAAATGGCCCGAAGGCGATGGGGTTGTTATTACTTATGGCCGAAGCCCCTTTTTTGCGTCGTAAAACGGCCTCGATGCGAGCCAGCAGCTCGCGCGGATCAAAGGGTTTACCCAAATAGTCGTCGGCTCCGGACTCAAGACCAATAATACGATCTACTGTCTCGTCGCGGGCTGTGAGTAAAATAACAGGGATGTCTTCGTTTTGGTCGCGTAAGCGCTGGCAGGCTTTTGCCCCATCACCATCTGGCATCATCCGATCTAAAACAATTAAATCGGGTTGAAAACGGGCGATACGTGCTTCAAGGTCGCTGGCGTCGGGTGCCAATAAGGTGTCGTAGCCATGCCGATTTAAATAATCGGCCAATAGCTGCCTTAAAGCAGGGTCGTCGTCGACAACTAAAATTTTTACGCTGGCTTTTTCCATGATGCTAGAGTTTGCCGTGTTAGGCTGAGCTTTGCAAGGCAAAGAAACCAATTGAAATAGATATTCAAATGCTCTTAGGCGCCTCACAAAGTGCGATTGTACTGATTACGCATAGGTGTTTTTAATGATGACGCGAGCTCGGCGCAAACTCCGCCTTTATCTTCGTCGGTTTGGGTGGCGTTTGGGCTTTTCGTTGATGCTTTTCTGGGCGGCCGCTGCCGGGGTTTTAGGGGCCCTGGCCACTATTTTATTTCATTATGGTATTTACGCCTTGCAATGGTTGGTTAGTGGTCAAAGCGGTTCGATTGTGCGCACCATCGAAAGTCTTCCTTGGTATGGGCGTTTGTTGTTTCCGGTTGCGGGTGGTTTTGTCGCCGGTTGTTTGCTTTGGTTGGCCGAAAAAAACCAGTCGAAAGCCAGTTCCGACTATATGGAAGCCGTGGTTATCGGTAGTGGGCGTCTATCGGTGCGCCAAGGGTTTTTGCGTTCTTTGTCCTCGCTTTTCAGTGTGGCTTCTGGGGGCTCGATAGGCCGAGAGGGTGCCATGGTGCATTTGGGTGCTTTAGGCGCTTCGATACTTGGGCGTGTGGCTCGCTTTCCTACCGATCGTCTACGGCTGCTTGTCGCCTGTGGTTCAGCCGCTGGTGTAGCGGCCGCCTACGGCGCGCCGATTGCCGGTGCTTTATTTATAGCCGAAATTGTTTTGGGCACTATGGTCATACAAAGCGTCGGACCGCTGTTAGTGGCTGCTGCAGTGGCCAATTTCACCATGCGTACCTTGGGCGATTACCAGGTGCTCTATTCTATTGGCAATATTGTCGAGCCCGTTGGCTGGCAAATATTGGTTTATGTTTTGTTGGGTCTGTTGGCCGGGGTTGTGGCGCCGCTTTTCTTGAAACTTTTAAATGCCTCGCGCCAGCTGTTTCGACAAATGGGTTTAGCGTTGCCGCTGCGCTTAAGTGTGGGCGGTTTTTTATTAGGCCTTTTGTTAACGATTTTGCCTTTAGTGGCGGGCAATGGTTTCAGCGTGGTGTCGTCGCTTTTAAGTGAAACCTGGACTTGGCACGCCATTATTGTCATCTTGTTTTTTAAGGTTATTGCTACGGCTCTAACCGTTGGTTCGGGGGCGGTGGGTGGTGTGTTTACCCCCACGCTGTTTGTGGGCGCGGCTTTTGGCCATTTGTTTGCTTTATTGATGACGCTTATTTGGCCCGAGCTAAGCGGTGCAACTACTTTATTTACCTTGGTGGGCATGGGAGCATTTTTGGGGGCAGCAACCGGGGCGCCGTTAATGGCCATTATTATGCTGTTCGAGATGACGCTTAGTTATCAGCTGGTTCTACCCCTAATGCTGGCCTGTGTTCCGGCTTATTTTGTGGCCCGCACCATTGCCGAAGTTGCGATGTACGACGTTACGTTAAGCCGCGAACGTGATTTGCAATTTCGACAAAATCTACGCTATATGACCTTGGCAAAGCTTGTGCGGCCAGCAGACACGGTTGTGGTAACAAGTTCGCCTATTAAAGAAGCCGCACAAATGTTTCTCGACTACCCAGTTAAGTATTTATACGTAGTCGATGAAGACAATGTTTTTCAAGGCGTGATTTCGCAGCAAGACTTAACCAGTTTACTGTTGGCGAAAGGCGATCTTGATGAACAGACGGCGGGTGATGTTGTTCGCCTCGATTTTGTGCAAACCTTGTATCCTGACATGACCATGGATGAAGCCCAAGAGCGTTTCGCCAACTTCACGGGCGAACGCCTGCCCGTTGTCAGCCGCCAAGAGAAGCCACGGTTACTTGGGGTGGTGTATAAGTCGGCTCTATTAGAAAAATATTCCGAACTAAAGCGCTCTGTCGAACGCAGTACCGAAAGCTTGGCAGAGCTCGGTAATGATAGACTGTGGCGCAGACCTAACCGCCGTTAAAACACTACTCGTTTTTTGAATGTCTCGTATTTCTTGCCGTGCCCTTACCCTTTTACGCGAAGTTTTTGGTTACGAATCGTTTCGTAATCAACAGCAGGCTATTATTGAGCATGTTGCGGCTGGTGGCGATGCTGTGGTTTTGATGCCAACGGGCGGCGGTAAGTCGTTGTGTTATCAAATTCCGGCTCTGCTCAGAGAAGGTGTAGCGATTGTGGTGTCGCCATTAATCGCGCTAATGCAAGATCAGGTTAATGCCTTGCAAGACGCAGGTGTGCGTGCCGCGTATTTAAATTCGTCTCAAAGCTGGCCAGAAATTTTAGAGGTCGAACGCCTTGTTCAGCAAGGTGAGATCGACTTGCTTTACATTGCCCCTGAACGTTTGCTTACCGAGCGCAGTTTAACGCTATTGTCGCGTTGCAAAATTGCCCTATTTGCAATTGATGAAGCCCATTGCGTATCACAATGGGGGCACGATTTTCGACCAGAATATTTGCAGTTAGCTGTATTGGCTCAAAAATGGGCCGATGTGCCACGAATTGCGCTAACAGCCACAGCTACCAAAGAAACTCGCGCCGAAATTGTTCAGCGCTTGCACTTACCCGACGCCAAAGAGTTTATCGCCAGTTTCGATCGACCCAATATTCAATACCGCGTGGTGCAAAAAAAAGAGGTGCGTAAACAGTTACTTAATTTTATTACCACCGAACATGCTGGCGATTGTGGCATTGTGTATGCCTTGTCGCGTTCTCGGGTCGATACTTACGCCCGCTATTTAAGTGAGAATGGCATTGAAGCACTGCCTTATCATGCCGGCATGTCGGCTAACGAGCGGGCACACAATCAAGCGCGTTTTTTACGCGAAGACGGTGTCGTAATGGTGGCAACCATTGCATTTGGCATGGGGATAGACAAGCCCGATGTGCGTTTTGTTGCCCATATCGATATGCCTAAATCGATTGAAGGCTATTACCAAGAAACCGGCCGTGCCGGTCGCGATGGTTTGCCGGCCACGGCCTGGTTGGCCTATGGCTTGAACGATGTGGTGCAACACCGACGCATGATCGCCGACTCCGATAGCGAAAGCCATTACCAGCGTCGCTTAACGCAGCAGGTAGACGCCATGCTGGCTTTTTGCGAAACGATTAGTTGCCGGCGCAAAAGCCTATTGCGCTACTTCGACGAAGACAACACCGCCAATTGTGGTAATTGCGATACCTGTTTAGAACCCCCAGAGTCTTGGGATGGCACAATTGCGGCCCAAAAGGTTTTATCAGCGGTTTATCGTTTGTGGCGCGAGCGTGGGCAACATTTTGGGGCCGGCCAATTAATTGATATTTTGCGTGGCAAGCTAACCGCCCGAGTTGCAGACAATCGGCACCAAACGCTGTCAGTTTTTGGTGTGGGCGATGATTTGTCTGAGGCCAGTTGGCGCAGTGTTATTCGGCAATTGCTTGCCCATGGTTTTTTAGATGTCGACCAAGATGGTTTTGGAACGTTTCGATTAACTGAGGCCAGTCGGGGCGTTTTAAAAGGCGAAACCCAGCTGTTGTTTCGTCGTGATCGCAGCCGCCCGCAGCCAAAAAAATCGGCAAGCACAAGGGCTAATTTAGTCGAGCTGCCAAAAGACGCGCAACAGCGTTTTGAGCGTTTACGAGCTTGGCGCAGTACCACCGCGCAGCAGCAGGGTGTACCGGCTTATATTATTTTCCACGATGCGACACTGCGCGAATTAGCCCTTCAGCAACCCGAATCGCTAGACGACTTAAGCTCGATTAGCGGAATAGGCGCGCGCAAACGCGAAGCCTATGGCCATGACGTTTTACAGTGCTTACAAGAAGAAGTTTAAAAGCAGACACCCGTGGGTGAAGTGCTGGAAGGTCGGTAAGCGGCTAGTAAATGGTGATGTGGCACCCGAGAGCTTTGAAACCAAACCAATGTAATTTAGTCGTCAAACAGGCTTGGGTTGTTGCTTGTTGTGCCTGGGGGGTTAAGGCCAAGATAACGCCAGGTTGTGAGTGTGGCAGTGCGTCCGCGTGGGGTGCGCTGTAAAAAACCGTGCTGAATTAAATACGGTTCGATAACATCTTCGATGGTGTCACGTTCTTCGCCAATTGCCGCAGCCAAACTATCGACGCCAACTGGGCCACCATCGAATTTGTGCACGATGGTGTCGAGTAATTTGCGGTCCATCACATCGAGCCCATGTGGGTCGACATCGAGCATCTCGAGCGCGGCGGCAGCTACCTTGGCGGTAATTGTGCCATCGGCTTTTACTTGGGCATAGTCGCGCACGCGGCGCAATAAACGGTTGGCAATACGCGGGGTACCTCGGGCGCGGCGCGCGATTTCGTCGGCACCATCGCTAACGATGGCGACGTCAAGCAGTTGCGCACTGCGGCTAACAATTTGTTTTAGCTCGTCGAACGAATAAAATTCGAGGCGGGTCGCAATACCGAAACGATCGCGTAAGGGGTTGGTTAGCATGCCAGCCCGAGTGGTGGCACCAACTAAGGTGAACGGTTGTAAATCGATTTTAACGCTGCGGGCACCTGGGCCTTCACCAATTAAAATGTCGATTTGGAAGTCTTCAAGTGCCGGATAAAGAATTTCTTCGACGACGGGCGACAGGCGATGAATTTCATCAATAAATAAAACATCGTTTCTGTCTAAATTAGTTAGTAAGGCCGCCAAATCGCCGGGCTTTTCGAGTACGGGCCCCGATGTTTGATGCAATTGCACCTGCATTTCGTGGGCAATAATGTGCGCAAGCGTGGTTTTGCCCAAGCCCGGTGGGCCAAATAGCAGCACGTGATCAAGCGCTTCTGTGCGTTTTTTGGCTGCTGCCATAAAAATTTCTAATTGTTCGCGAATACGCTGCTGACCAATATAATCGTCAAGCAAACGGGGTCGGAGAGCCCGTTCGACAGACTCTTCGTTGGGCGACATCGGTTTGGGCGCAACGATGCGCTCGCTAGGGTCGATGCTGCCAAAAGCGTCAGATTGTATGGCCATGATGCGGTCCGAATAAAACGGGTAAATTTATTTACGCGAAAGGGTTTGCAGCGCTTGCCGGATGCCTTCCGAAACGTCGATATCGGTCGGCAACGATTTAATTGCCGCCTGAGTTTGCGCCGACGAATAGCCAAGTGCCAGTAGTGCGTTCACTATATCATCGCGCCCGCCAACACTGGGGCTAGCCGCTAAGTTAGGGGCAGAATCGAGTTTGCCTTTCAATTCGAGCAATAAACGCTCGGCGGTTTTTTTACCGATGCCTGGTACCTGCTGCAAACGTGCGGCATCTTGTTGGACAATGGCAGCACTAAGTTCGTCGACAGAAAGCCCCGACAGAACCGCTAAAGCGGTGCGAGCACCAATGCCCGTAACTTTTATTAAAGCCCGAAACGTGCTGCGCTCGCTGGCCGACAAAAAACCATACAAGGTGTGGGCATCTTCGCG
>DATGSD010000074.1:0-2653 GCA_035302965.1 Burkholderiaceae bacterium
CGCTTTTTGTTTTATAGCAGCCGTTAAAAATATAACGGCACGGTCTTTCGAAAGCGAGTCAGCCATGATTCATACGCAATTAACCAGCCGTTTTTTAATCAAACATCCTGTTGTTTTAGCGCCCATGGGCAGTGTGTCTGGTGGCACTTTGGCGGCAGCGGTTTCTAATGCCGGTGGTTTGGGTTTAATAGGTGCTGGTTACGGCGACCCCGAGTGGTTAAGCCAGCAACTCGCTTTATTTCAGCAAGCGTCGCAGGGCGAGCCGTGGGGTGTGGGTTTTATTACTTGGGCCATCGAACCCGATGTCTTACAAATCGCCTTAACTGCCAAGCCGTCTGTCATTATGTTGTCGTTTGGCGATCCGCGGCCCTACGCCGACGATATCCACCGAGCGGGTAGCCGCCTTATTTGTCAGGTGCAAGATTTGGCCGGAGCAAAGCTTGCCCAAGAAGCGGGTGCAGCTGCCGTTGTCGCTCAAGGCAGCGAGGGCGGCGGCCACGGAGGCAAGCGTGGCAGCCTATCGTTAATCCCCGCTGTGGTCGATTTGCTCGGGCCATCAACGCCAGTGATAGCGGCCGGCGGGCTTGCAGATGGTCGGGGTTTAGCGGCGGCGCTTATGTTAGGCGCCCAAGGCGTTTTAATGGGAACACGTTTTTACGCCAGCCAAGAAGCACTTGGGCATCAGGCCGCTAAACAGAAAATCGTCGAGGCTAGCGGCGACCACACGATGCACACCCATGTTTTTGATATTGTGCGTGGTTATAAATGGCCCGACGGCCATACTGGGCGCGCATTACAAAATCGTTTTCTTGAGCAGTGGCACGGCTCTGAAAGTGCTTTAGCGGCCGAACAAGAGCAGTTAGCGCCAGCTTTTTGGGAGGCTCTAGAAAAGGCCGACTACGATACCGCCATGGTTTGGGCCGGTGAAGTGGTCGATTTAATTGCGTCGGTTGATTCTGCTGCACAAATTATTGAGCGCGTCGTGCAAGAGGCTGCCAAATGTCTTGCTAATGCGAATCAGTTACTATTGCAAGACTCGTAAATTGATTAGAGATTGCATTCTGTGTCAGCACTGCCTGTTTTGTATTCGTTTCGTCGCTGCCCCTATGCGATTAGGGCGCGTTTAGCGCTGTCGGTAGCGGGCCAATCGTGTACTTTGCGCGAAGTAGTTTTGCGAAATAAACCGCAAGCCTTACTAGAGGCCTCTGCAAAGGCAACGGTACCGGTGTTGGTATTAGCTTCGGGCCAGGTTATTGATGAAAGCCTCGATATTATGTTGTGGGCGTTAAGGCAGCACGACCCCGAGAGCTGGCTTAGCCCGCAACTGGGCGATGAGCCGGCCATGCTGGCCTTAATTGCCGAATGCGACCAGCATTTTAAACACCACCTCGATCGCTACAAATATCCGCAGCGTTTCGATCTGTCCGACGGCACAGAAAACCGCAAGCAAGCGGCGCTGTGGCTGCAAAAACTTGATGCCCGCTTACAAAAGCAACCCTACTTGTTTGGCCAACAAGCCGCTTTAGCCGATATGGCAATTTTGCCCTTTGTGCGCCAATTTGCGCACACCGACCGCGATTGGTTTTTTGCCCAAAATTGGCCGGCCTTGGCGCGTTGGCTAAGCACTTGGCTAGAGTCAGATCGGTTTAAAGCGGTAATGCAAAAATACGAGGCCTGGGAGCCCAACTCTGAGCCTATTGTTTTTGCATAATGCTTTGTATTAACTCATGCCGGGGGTGACGGTTGAAAAGCCCGCATCGACGTGGGTAATTTCGCCGGTAATACCCGCAGCTAAATCGGATAGTAAAAACGCGGCGACATTACCGACATCGTCGATGGTTACGTTGCGTCGTAAAGGTGCGTGCTGTTCGACAAATTTTAAAATTTCGCCAAAATCTTTAATGCCGCTTGCTGCCAAGGTGCGGATAGGCCCGGCTGAAATAGCGTTAGCGCGGATACCCAGAGGGCCTAAAGAACTAGACAGATAACGCACACTGGCTTCTAAAGACGCTTTGGCTACCCCCATGGTGTTGTAGTTCGGAACAACGCGTTCTGCACCCAGGTAGGTTAGCGTTAACACCGAGGCGCCTTCGCGTTGTTTTAAAAGAGGTAGCGCTGCTTTTGCTAAGGCTGGGAAACTATACGATGAAATTTCGTGGGCCGATAAATACGCTTCGCGCGACAGCCCATCAAGAAAATCGCCAGCAATGGCTTCGCGTGGGGCAAAACCAATTGAATGCACTAGGCCATCGAGACCATCGCCCCAATGTTTGCTTAAACCGTCGATGGCAGCACTGATGCTGTCGTCGTCGGCAACGTCGCAGGGTAAGACGATGGTGCTATCGAGCTGGGCGGCGAGTTTCTCGACACGCTCTTGAAAGCGTTCGCCAACATAGGTGAAGGCCAATTCGGCCCCCTGCTGACGACACGCCTTGGCGATTCCCCAAGCGATAGAACGGTTAGACAATACACCAGTTATTAGAATTCGTTTCCCGTTTAAAAAACTCATAAAAAACCTATAGATAGAGAATAATTAGCTACGCGTGCTGCTTGTTGGCAGGCGCAAACGTTTGCCTAAAGGCAAATTATCGCTTTTAAGTTGATTAAGCTGTCGCAATTGCTTAACAGTGGTTTGGTAGCGCTTCGCTAAGCC
>DATGSD010000075.1:0-4135 GCA_035302965.1 Burkholderiaceae bacterium
TCGATCATGCTAATAACTAAGGCGCCAAACGCAAGCAAAATAACACCGCTCCAGATTGCGCCTGTCGCCAAGAAATAGATAGCCACCGGCAACCATACCAAAGAAGCGCCTACCGCGGGCAGCAACGACAAAAAGGCCATTAACACGCCCCAAAGTAAGGAGTTCTCGATGCCAAGTATCCAGAGCATGATACCACCGAGCAAGCCTTGTAGTGCTGCAATGACCACGTTGCCTTTAATGGTGGCACGCACAACGGTGACAAACTTAAGAATTAATAAATCTTTGTGATGCGGATCGAGCGGGATGACAAAGTGAATACGTTCGGCAAGACGCGTTCCGTCGCGAAACAAAAAAAACAACAAATACAACATAATTGCCAGGCCAATTAAAAACTGAAAGGTATTTTGACCGATAAAAACGGCTTGGCCGGCTAAGTATTTGCTTCCTTGTAGAGCCGCGCTTGAGAAGTGTTCTTTAAGTTCGAGTAGGTTAGAAATACCGAAATAGTCGAGCCCGGCGTGTAAGCTGGGCGGCAAAGCGTCGATGGCCTGGCTGAGTACCTCGGCAGCATTCCAGTGGCCTGCATCAATTTTTTTGTACAGGCTGACGCCTTCTTTAAATAAGGCACCCATTAACAAGAAGATGGGCACAACCACGCTAACAAGACAAATTAATAATGAAATTATGGCACTTAGGCTGCGATGATTAGGCATACGGTTGGCGATGCGTTTATGAATAGGCATAAAGCTAATCGCAAGCGCAGCACCCCACAAAATAGCCGCGAAATAAGGTGAAATTACCCAAAAAAACGCCAGGGTTACGATGACGAGTAAAACAACAAAGGTTCGGTACTGCAAAGATGTGCCACCCATGTAGGCTCCGTAACTCGAATGTGAGGTTGCGGCAACGGCCGTTTCCAAAAGCTTCTGTATCGAGATAAATGAGCTTAGTATACTGTCGGTCTTCGTCTTTGCGAGAGTTGATTTATGTCAGTGGGCAATAAAAGCCAAGTGGCGTCAGGGCACGCTATAGCTAGCACATCAAAGCAGCCGATTACGGTTTTACTATTGTTTTTAGTGGGTTTTTGGGCTCTCTGGACATTAACAACGGCCTTAAGCCACACCAGCCCCGCTTTAGATAGCCTTGAAGAGCTTGTTTGGGCCTCTAGCTTCGAACTGGGTTATACAAAGCACCCACCTTTTCCAACTTGGTTGCTGTACTTATTAAGCTTGGTATTTGGCAAGCCGGTGTGGCTGCCGACTGCCCTGGGTTTGTTTTCGTCGGCAGTGGCACTTGGTTTTATTTGGCTTTTGGGTACCGAATTTACCACTCCAAAGCGCGCATTAATTGTCACTTTGCTGATGTCGCTTAGCACTTATTTTGCGACACGCGCAACCATTTATAACCACGATACGGCGCAGTTATGGTCAATTGCAGCCAGCTGCTGGCTGTTTTATCGCGCCCTGCGTTACGAAAAGTGGTCGTCTTGGTTTTTTTTAGGCCTAGTGTCGGGCGTAGCGTTTTTAACGAAATATAGTGCTGTCATTCAGTTTGCCGCTTTTTTTGTTTTTATGGTGGTTAACGGCCATTACTTAGAACCACGAGTTTGGCGAGGGGTCGCCCTGGCTTTCTTGGCGTTCTTGGTGGCTATTTCGCCACACGTTTATTGGCTAATTCAGTACGATTTTTTACCGTTTCAGTATTTAGACCGCTCACTAGAAAGCCCTGGCTATTTTGCAACGTTATATGGCACCTTAAAGTTTGCACTAAGTCAGTTAGGGCGCATTAGCCCGTTTGTGCTTGCCGCTATCTTATTAATTGCATGGGATCGCTGGCGCAATAATCGTACAAACCTACGGTATGTCGATCAGTTAGTGCGCTGGGATCGTTCGTTTTTATTATGGGTGGGCTTAGCACCATTTGCTTTAACGTTATTAGCGGCGGTTTTGCTAGGCACGCGTTTGTCGGCATCTTGGGGCACGACGTTTTTTATTTTGTATGGCTATTTTGTGCTGTGGTGGCTTAGTGGTAGCGAAGCATTAACCTTGCGGCGCTGCCTGGTGTTAGTTGTTGTGTTGCAAATTATCATGGCCGTGGGTTATGGCTTGGCCAGAGGCCCTTTAGTACATCAAAGCGATAGGGCAGCTCGTTCGTCGTATCCGGGCCCCGAAATTGCTCGGCTAATGCAAGGAGTTTGGCAACAACACGTACCACAACAGCCACTGGCGTTAGTTGCGGCAGAAACGTGGTTAGGCGGCAATATTGCCATCAATTTGTCGCCGCCTGCCCAGGTATTTATTGAGGGCGACTGGTTGCAATCGCCTTGGTTAGACCAAGCAAACGCATTACAGTGCGGCGTTTTAGTTGTTTATGACAGTGGCACGAGTCGAGCCCCCAGTGCCGCACTACAAACGCTCTATAAGAAAGCGCCGGTTAAAGGCGAAACCGCTTTACATTGGTCTACGCCAGAAAGCCGTTTAATAGAACTGCAATGGGCGATTATTCCGCCAGACGAAACTTGCAAATAATCGTTAATTAATATTTTTATTACACAAGATTAATGGCTTAAACGTAAAAAGCGGTTGATCATCAACCGCTTTTTTTGCCTGGTTTACATAATTCGATAGAACCTACAGAACGCATAAACCATGCAACGCTACTAAAGAAGCGCATAAGCCATGCAGCTTTTGTAACAACGAAAAAGCCACGCAGCTGCACTAAAAACTAAGCCCTACAGCGTTATTAAATGCCGTTTTTAGGGCAAGCGTTTTAGATTTCGCCCCAGACATCTAGAGCCGTTTCTAAAACCAGCTCGAGTTTGCGGCGTTGGTCGTCCCAGGCGATGACATTACCGTGCACAGTGCTTGAAAAACCACACTGTGGCGATAAGGCTAATTGCTCGAGGGGTACGTATTTCGCGGCTTCGTCAATGCGGCGTTTTAGGTCGTCTTTCGATTCCATTTCGCCAACTTTGGTGGTTACCAAACCCAATACTACGAGTTTATTTTTGGGCAAGTAGCGCAGTGGGCGGAAGTCGCCGCTGCGTTCGTCGTCGTACTCTAAAAAGTAAGTGTCGACATCCATTTCGGCTAGCAAGGCTTCGGCAACAGGCTCGTAATTACCCGAGGCCGCGTGAGTGCTTTTGAAGTTGCCGCGACACAAATGAATACCGAGGGTCATCCCTTTTGGACGGCGAGCAACCACACGATTGATGAACTTTGCGTAACGGTAGGGTAGCTCGTTAGGGTCGTCGCCGCGTGCGCGCGCCGCTTCACGCATTTTTTCGTCGCACAGGTAAGCTAGGTTAGTGTCATCCATTTGGACATAGGTACAACCGGCATTGGCTAGTGATTGCAGCTCATCGCCATAAGCTTTGGCAACGTCTTCGTAAAACTCGGGTTCGAGCTCTGGGTAATGTTCTTTACTAATGCCGTCGCGGCCGCCTCGAAAGTGCAACATGGTGGGTGAGGGGATGGTTACTTTTGGTGTCTTACCCGCCGTAACTTGCGACTTTAAATAATTAAAATCGGCGAGTTGGATGTCTTTAACATGGCGGATTTTATCGACAACCGTAATTTTAGGGGGCGAAAGCTCGGTTGAGCCATCGGCTTTTTCGACGGCTTTTGGCTCATCGCAATCGACACCACCAATTTGCCGTAAAAAATCGATATGGAAAAAAGTACGACGGTATTCGCCGTCGGTAATCGTTTTTAGCCCGACATCTTCTTGGAATTTAACAATTTCGGTGATAGCCTTATCTTCGACGCTACGCAGCTGTTTGGCGTCGATTTCGCCCTTGGCAAATTGCTCGCGCGCTTCAAGTAGATAAGTGGGTCGCAAAAAGCTGCCGATGTGGTCAGCTCGAAAAATTTGAGGTGTTGTCATAAGGGTTACTCGATGAGTGGGTTGATAATACGATTTGAGCTGGGTATAGGCTAAAAGGCTAGCCCCATGTCAATTGGCCTATTCTAATTGAAGAGGCAAAAAGATGTAAAAACACAGCCGTTTGCCATCTTAAAAAGTTTTATGCTATAGTTCACTTTCTTTGGGATTCCCCGATAGCTCAGTCGGTAGAGCGACGGACTGTTAATCCGCAGGTCGCAGGTTCGATCCCTGCTCGGGGAGCCAAATAAAA
>DATGSD010000076.1:0-5126 GCA_035302965.1 Burkholderiaceae bacterium
GATAATGGCTGCGAAATACTCGACGTCAGTGGGCTCGATATTCACAATGCGGCCGCCCTAGAAGCTCAAATTAATAATATTGCCGGTGTTGTTAGTTGCGGCCTTTTTGCCTTGGCACCTGCTAATTTGGCGTTTGTTGCCGCCGATAGCGGTGTCCAGCAGCTGCCGTCTACTTAGCATCATGAATCCTCGCTATCGTATTGTTCATTCAGAAGCTGCTACCTCGTTTGGTGGCCAAGAAAATCGTATCTTTAAAGAGATGATAGCGATGCGTGAACGTGGGCACGAGCTTGAAGCAATTTGCCAGCCTCATGCCCAGCTGACCGAACGCCTGCGTGCAGAAGGTTTCACCGTGCACACTTTATTAATGGACGGAACCGTAAACTATTGGAAAGGTGTGGTGCGGTTACGCCAGCTCTTTAAAAAGCGTCGTTTTGACGTTTTAAATACGCATAGTCGTCGCGATACATTATTAGTTGGCTTGGCGGGGCGTTTAGGTGGCGTACCATTAATTGTGCGAACGCGCCATTTAGCACGCAAGCCCAACTCTTTGCTTTCGTATACGACCATTCCGCACCGAGTCATAACAGTCAGTCAACATGTGCGTCAATTGCTAATCGACCGTGGTGTTGCGCCGAGCGATGTCGAAACGGTTTATTCGCCCGTGCCTTTTCCTAGTGGTCCGCTTCATTCTACGCTGCGAGATGAACTTGGGCTTGCTGCCGACAATATCGTTATTGGCTGCGTAGCTGTTATGCGCCGACCTAAGGGACACCGCGACTTAGTTGACGCGCTTGAGCCCATTCTTGCTTCGCGCTCAGACATACATGCGGTATTTGTTGGTGGTGGTGAAGAGGTCTTCAATGAGGTTAAAGCCTACATTAGTCAAAAAGGCTTAGCGAAGCAGATTCATTTAACCGGTCGTCGTAATGACGTCCCAAATTGTTTGGCCGCTTTCGATATTTTTGCGTTAGCCACACATTTTGAGGCGTCGGGTACGGTTTTTGTAGAAGCGGCTGCTGCAGGTTTGCCGGTTATTGGCACGGATGTCGGTGGCGTATCTGAGATGTTTCAAGATGGTGTTACCGGTATTTTAGTACCCCCTAAAAACCCAGCTGCCATGACACAAGCTTTGCAAACGTTAATTAATTCACCCGAAAAGCGCCTAGCCATGGGCAAAGCAGCGTATAACGATTTTTGGGATTCGGGCCGTTTTAGTACGGAAGCTATGGTACAAAAAACTGAAGATTGTTATACGCGATGGCTGGCTGAACGAAAAAAACGCTAAATGCTTATTTCGCCGTACAATATTCGATTGAACCTGGCTACTTGGGTGGCTTAGTACTAGACGTTTATTTTGTCTGGTATCCTGCCTTTGTTAGGCTTTGCATGAAGGGTGAACGATGTCCGAGCATACAATTAAACAATTTTCTATCGATCTCGAAGTTACCCGTTCGATGTTCCTCGAAATGGGCGGCATTGTCGAAACCATGGTTCGCGATGGCATGGAAGCCTTATTAAGTGGCGATCTTTCATTGGTCGATGCCGTTCGCGAACGCGAAAAAGAAGTTAACCGTCTCGAAGTCGAAATCGACGAACGCATTAGTTTTCTAATCGCTCGTAACCAGCCAACGGCTATCGATCTGCGCTTATTGCTTTCCATTTCAAAAATGCTAACCGATATGGAACGCTGCGGCGACGAGGCCGAAAAAATAGCTAAAGTTGCACAACGCTTACACGAAACCGACGGTCGCCACATCCCTGTTGTCGAACTTCGGCACATGACAAGCTACGTTGTTAGCATGATTCGGGATGCGCTCGATGCGTTTGCCCGCGAAGATCCTATCCATGCCGCCACGGTTGTGCGTAACGACAAAGAAGTCGACAAAGAATGGAAAGCATCGTTGCGGCATTTAATTACCTACATGATCGAAGATCCACGAACTATTACCCGCTCTATCGACCTTATTTTTATAGCGCGTTCGCTCGAACGTATCGGCGACCATGCCAAAAACATGGCCGAACGGGTTATTTATATGGTACGCGGCGACGATGTTCGGCATACTGGTATTAAAGCAACCGAGCGCACCGCCTGGGGCGACGATTACGAAGAAGAAAACAACGTGTAAACGGGCTCAAGGCGAATCGTTTAAGTCTACTCAAAATTGTTGGTGTTTTTGCTAAAAAACAAATCGTTTTTATTAATTGTTAGTGTTTGCTTTGCCCGTTACAAGCGTTTTATCTTAATTTAAAAAGCCCAGACTGCATGATTTTTAATTAATGTTTGTTTTTAACATTTACAGAGTCTGGGCTTTATTGCTAAAGCGTTTTGTGCTTTATTCTTCTGGGGGTGTATAGCCCGCCGCTTCGATATCAGCGCCTTCAAAGAGATAGCTTTCCATTTGTTGTGCCAGATATTTACGAGCGCGGGCATCGGCTAGGTTAAGCCGGTTTTCGTTAACCAAGCGGGTTTGGGTTTCTACCCACTCGTCCCACGCTTCTTTCGAAATATTTTCCCAAATTCGCACACCAAGCTCGCCGGGGTAGGGCGGGGCATTTAAGCCTTCTGCTTCGCGTTTAAGCCGTGCGCAATAAACCATACGTGTCATGGTTACTTCCTTTACATCATCTATGTGTATTAAATCGCTAATTGCTTATTGTAAGACAGGCTTGCTAGCTATTTTATGAAGCAGGCAAACCAAAAAGGGTTATCGGCACCGCTAGCGAGTTTTGCTATAGCCGTTTAATAAGTATGTGGCTATTGCGCGAGCGGTTATATTGCGCTTGGCGCACTTTCGGAAGATCGGCCACACCCCCCTGAACAAAGCCCCGTTTTAAAAACCAGTGCGAGGTGCGGGTTGTTAGAACAAATAAGCGCTTAGCACCAATTGCACGAGCTTTGCTTTCGGCATGGCGCAGTAATAGCTCGCCGTCGCCTTCGCCCTGCCATTCGGGATGCACAATCAGGCAAGCCATTTCGGCCATGTCATCTTCTAAATACGGAACAACCGCAACGCTGCCATAGATGACACCGTCATGCTCAAGAACAGTGAAGAGTTCAACTTCGCGTTCGACAACCGCACGACCGCGTGGCACTAAGGTACCGTCGGCCTCAAGAGGCTCGATAAGCTGCAAAATAGCGCCAACGTCGTCGATAGTGGCGGCACGTAAATCGTCGAGCTTGTCTTCGACAACCATGGTACCAACCCCGTCGTGGGTGAAGATTTCTAAAAGTACGGCGCCGTCCAGGGTATAAGACAGCAAGTGTGCTCGTGGCACGCCACGTTTAACCGCGTACGACGCATAACGCAAGAACTCGGCGGTATCTTCATCGAGCTCTCCGCTAGCAATTAAGCTGTCGGCTACTTCGCGCGCCAATTCGGTGTCGATTGAGCCATCTTCATTTAAGACGGAACATTCGTGCGTTAAAAAGATGAGCTTTTCAGCCCTCAGGGCGATTGCTGCACTGGTTGCTAAGTCTTCCATGGCTAGGTTAAATGCCTCACCTGTTGGCGAAAAACCCAACGGCGACATTAACACAATAGCCCCTTGGTTAATGACGGATTTCATCGCCTCAACATCCATTTTGCGTACAGCCCCAGAATGAAGATGATCGACGCCATCGATAACGCCAACCGGGCGAGCAGTGACGAAGTTTCCGGAAATGATCCGAATTTTGGCATTCGACATTGGGGTGTTTGGAAGGCCTTGGCTAAAAGCGGCTTCGATGTCTAAACGAATTTCGCCAGCGGCTTCTTTAGCGCATTCGAGGGCTTCGGGGGTGGTGGGCTCGGTAGCCCGTCCGAAGCGTGTCGAATAACCTTTAAGCTTAAGTTGCTCGTTAACCTGTGGTCTTGAGCCATGCACCAAAACTAATTTAACGCCCAGCGCCGATAATAAGGAGAGGTCTTGTACTAAAGTGTTAAGCCCGCCATCTTGGATTAATTCGCCACCGAAGCCAATGACAAAGGTTTTACCGCGAAAAGTATGTACGTAGGGGGCGACTTCGCGAAACCAGCGAACAAATTGCGCGGCTGCAAATTCTGGAGCGTTTTGGGCAGAAAAAGTAGTGACGTTGTTGTTGGCCATGATTTTTACTTGTTTCAGGGTGTCAACGTGGCTGAAATTATAATAGGGCTGTATTGCCTATCAATTGTTTAACTTAGAGCTTGCTATTTTGTCAGCGAATAAACCAGACCAAGCAAAATCGAAATCAGGATCCGCCCGTAAGCGGTCTCGACATTCAAGAAGACACAGCGGACAGCCTCGTAAACGCGCGGTGTCAAGAAGGCCAGTATCGGAAATTCGGCAAAGCAATAAAAAAGCTAGCCAACGCGAACTTCCGCCTATTCGTTATCCAGAAGAGCTGCCCGTTAGCGAGCAGAGAGATGTTATTGCTAAAGCAATAGCGGAGCACCAGGTCGTTATTGTATGCGGAGAAACCGGCTCGGGTAAAACGACGCAGCTGCCTAAAATTTGTCTCGAATTAGGGCGTGGCCGCGAAGGCATGATCGGTCACACACAGCCGCGTCGTTTGGCGGCAACGTCGGTTGCACGCCGAATTGCGGAAGAGTTGAAAACTCCGCTGGGCGATTGGGTTGGCTATCAAATTCGTTTTGCGGAAAAAGCCGGTACGCAAACGGCGGTTAAGTTGATGACCGACGGGATTTTATTAGCCGAGTCTCAGCGTGACCCTTTATTAAGCCGCTACGACACAATTATTATTGACGAGGCCCACGAGCGCAGCCTCAATATTGATTTCTTACTTGGGTTTTTACGTCAACTATTGCCCAAACGCCCCGATTTAAAGTTGATTATTACGTCGGCCACTATCGATGCCGAACGGTTTGCCAAGCACTTTGGGCATGCCGGCAAAGCTGCGCCGGTTATAGAAGTGTCTGGGCGGCTCTATCCAGTCGAAATTCGTTACCGTCCTATTGGCGACGACGAAGCGGAAGAAAGCGATTCAAGACGTAGCGACGAGGGCACTGACGACGATGAACGTGATCTGCCAACTGCAATTGTTGATGCAGTGGCTGAATGCGTACAAGTAGGCGCGGGCGATATTCTTGTCTTTTTGCCCGGAGAGCGTGAAATTCGAGAATGTGCCGAAGTATTAGAGCGAG
>DATGSD010000077.1:0-3230 GCA_035302965.1 Burkholderiaceae bacterium
TGTAGCGCAGTTAAAAGAATGGGCGCCCCGAATTCGTCAAGCCTTGGCTAAGCTGCCCGAATTAGTTGATGTAGATAGTGATGCAGAAGACCGAGGCCAACGGATTGAATTAATTGTTGATCGTGACGCCGCCAAGCGATATGGCGTCGATATGGCACGGGTTGCGTCAACCTTAGATAATTCGTTTAGTCAGCGCCAAGTCTCGGTTATTTATGATGATTTAAACCAATACCATGTAGTTATGGCGCTCGAGCCGCAATATACGCAAGATGCGGAATCGTTGCGCGAAGTCGAAATTGTCACACGAGATGGGCAGCGCGTACCGCTCTCGGCATTTACTAGCTTCGAATACGGCAGTGCGCCGCTGCGAGTAAGCCACCGAGGCTTGCTGGCGTCCGAACCAATTTCTTTTAGCTTGGCACCTAATGTTTCTTTAGAACAAGCCACTGTGGCTATCGAACAAGCAGTTGCCCGTACGGGCATGCCATCCGACGAAATTCAAGCCGGGTTTTTAGATACTGCTAGTGAAATGCAAACGTCATTAGCACAACAGCCTTGGCTGATTTTGGCGGCTATTGTGGCGATGTACTTGGTGCTAGGTATTTTGTATGAAAGTTATATCCATCCCATCACGATTTTATCGACTTTGCCCTCCGCGGGCGTTGGGGCTTTGTTGGCCTTGCTATTGCTAAATTATGAGTTTTCTTTAATTGCCCTTATCGGCATATTTTTGTTAATTGGTATTGTCAAAAAAAATGCCATTATGATGGTTGATTTTGCCTTGCATGCCGAGCGCGAACGGGGTTTAAGTGCCCGTGAAGCCATTTATCAAGCGTGTTTAATTCGCTTTCGCCCAATTATGATGACGACTTTGTCGGCTTTATTTGGCGCTTTGCCCTTGGTTTTAGCCTTTGGGGCTGGCGCCGAAATTCGGCGCCCGTTGGGCATTACTATTATCGGTGGCTTAATCCTTAGCCAAATCTTAACGCTTTACACCACGCCGGTTGTTTATCTTTACCTCGACCGCTTACGCCACTTATTCAAGAGGGCATAAACCGTATGTTTCATCGTGTCACGCAAGGGGTTTTTCGACGGTTAATTGATCAAGGCCGGTTTTTCTTTGCAATTTCAATCGCTGCCTTATTAAGTGCGTGTGCGCTAGGGCCCGATTATGTTCGCCCCGAGCTAGAACTGGGCGAACACTATAAAGAAGCGGCCGAGGGTTGGGTGTTAGCCGATCCGGCCGATGACGTATTGCGCAGCGACTGGTGGCTAGCTTATAACGATGCCGAGTTAAACCAACTCATGAACGATATGTTGGCTGCCAATCAATCGTTGGCCCAAGCTGAAGCTCGCTATCGAGAAGCTTTGGCTTTGTTGCGCTCGAGCCAGGCCGCAGCTTGGCCAACGGTGGGCACGTCTGCTTCAGCAACGCGTTCTAGTTCGGGCTCAGGGCGGCGCGATCTTGAAGCCCGTAGCTTTTCAACCCAGCTAGTGCTCGATGGCAGCGTTAGTTGGGAGCCCGATCTGTGGGGCAAGATAAGGCGCTCGGTAGAATCAAGCACTGCGCAGGCGGAAGCTAGCCAAGCCGAATTGGCGAATACACGGCTTAGTTTGCAGTCGATGTTAGCTCAAAATTATTTTCGTTTGCGCGGCTTAGACGAAGAAATTGCTCTTTATGACAAAACCTTGCAGGCCTATCAGCGCTCCTTGGAAATGACGGAGAACCGTTACAACGTTGGCGTTGCACCACAGGTCGATGTGTCTTTAGCCAAAAACCAATACCAAAATGCCCTAACACAAAAAATCGCTCTTGAGCGCCAACGCGCGCAAATTGAGCATGCCATCGCTGTTTTGCTCGGGCGAGCTCCAGTCAACTTAGAGATACAGCCGGCCAAACTTAAGGCACAACTACCCTCGATACCGCTTGGTCTTCCGTCGCAGTTACTCGAGCGGCGCCCCGATATCGCCAGTGCCGAGCGTCGTACCGAAGCCGCTAATGCACAAATTGGAGTGGCCCAAGCAGCTTGGTTTCCCGATTTAATCTTGAATGCGCAAGCCGGTTATCGTGGCGAGCAGCTGGCGCATTGGTTAAGTGCGCCCTTTCATTTTTGGTCGTTAGGGCCGCGCCTGGCGCTTACATTGTTTGACGGTGGTGCACGGCAAGCACGGCTTGATCAAACACGGGCGGCCTACGATGCGCAAGTTGCCGAATACCGACAAGTGGTTTTGTCGGCGCTGCGCGAGGTAGAAGATTATTTGCTTGAGGTGCACTCGTTGGGCCAAGAAGCAGAAAGCCAGGCCTTGGCATTAGAAGCAGCGCGTGATGCTTTGCAACATACGCTTAATCAGTATGAGGCTGGGTTTATCGATTACTTAAGTGTGGTGCAAACCGAAGCTTCTGCCTTAAGTGCCGAGCGCGCGGCTTTGTCTTTGCATGCGGCACGCTTAATTGCCAGTGTGCAGTTAATTGCCGCGCTAGGTGGTGGCTGGGAAGGCCTGCTTGATACCGAATTAGACAGTGTTAACTAGCGTTTACTGCGGCAATAAGTTGCGAATGCCAGCAATACCATGAGCGCCGTGTTGTTGCGCCTTCAGCAATGTGTGTTCAGATTGCCCGCCAATCGCAAAAACGGGGCGTTGTGCGGCTTGGGCGAGTTCGGTAAACCGCGACCAGCCTAAAGGTATTTGTTTGGGGTGCGAGGGTGTTTCTTTGACATGGCCTAAAACTACAAAGCTGGTGTTAAGTTGTTTAGCTGTTTCAATTTCGTCGAGGTTGTGAGCCGAAGCCCCAACGTAGCGTAAGTTTGGTAAAAGCTGGTTTTGTTGGGCAAGGCGTTGGGCATCGTGGCTACGCAGATGAACACCATCGGCTTCTGTCCACCAGCTTTCTGGGTGTTGGCTATTAACCAAGCACGCTATTTTATGCTCGCGGCAGGTTTTTAAGACGGCAAGAAAGGCTTCGCGCAAGGCTTGAGTGTTAGTCCAATTGGGTTCGCGAAATTGCAGCAAACAAGGGTTTTTAGAATGCGCTTGTTTTAAACGTTCTAAAAAGCTAGGTAGCTTACCAAGATGGCCAATAGCACTAACAATATAACGCTCGGGTAGTTGTAACCACCGTAGCGGGGGTTCGGTGGCGGGTAGTATTTGCCCAGCGCCTTCGCCAGGTTTGTCTGGTGCCACCCAAGCCAGTTGTTGGCCTTCTAGGCCTTGAGGCTCGCCTTCCCATT
>DATGSD010000078.1:0-2376 GCA_035302965.1 Burkholderiaceae bacterium
AAAATCGCGTGCTTTAAAGTGCGGTGTATCGGCGTTAGCGATATTTGTGGCCAACACTTGCTGGCGTTGCTCTCGAACGCGTAGCGCGGTTTGATAAAACTGAAGGTCTTGACTGATGCGATCCATAGGCTGCACAAACCAATTTGGGCATACCGCTCCATTTTGCGGTTTTATTTCTAACGAGACCTCATCGTAAAACGCAAAGGCAAACACTAAACACAGAAATAAGCCAACAAACGGGGGGTAGTTCTAGTCTTGCACCCCTCTAGGCCATTTTAAAATTCGCTTATGCTCGCCCTGCTCGTTCGTTTCGCCCCCCTATTTAGCTTTGCCGTTGTTGCATTTTTAATTTTTGCACCTAGCTCTGCAGGTTCAACAGATTCTACGCCGCTTAATTGGTCAAACAAACTAAACCACTTTTTAGAAGAACACGCGGCACACTATCCGGGCGACGCAAAATTTACTATTAACCCCGACCAACTCGCTCAGTTAGAGTCGTGCACAAATAGCCGGCTTTTTCTATCGGGCGCCCAAGAACTCCGCTCGCGCAGCACAATTGGTGTGCAATGTTTTGCGCCCTCACAATGGACGCGCTACGTACAGGCCCACGTGCAAATCAACGGCAGTTATGTTGTTGCGGCTGAAACACTCAACCCGTCCACGATTATTACTAGCGATAAACTCCTTGCTCGCGAGGGCGACCTCTTGAAAATTGGTCGTGGTGTTTTGTTAACAGCCGACGATTTATTAGGACGAATTACAACGCAGCGAATTGCAAAACATCGACCCATTAAAGCCCAAGCCGTTCGCTCAGCAAACTCTATTGAGCGTGGTCAACAGGTACAAATAGAAGCACGTGGTCGTGGCTTTACTGTAACCACTGACGGTGTCGCCGTTCGTGGGGGTGAACCAGGTGCTCAAATACCTGTGCGCACGCGCTCGGGCCAGGTGGTTACCGGCTCAGTAGTAGACGCCAACACCGTACTGATACTGATGTAACGCGTTTTCTAACAGTATTAATAGAGGCGTTCATCTAGATGCATTGCTACAAGCGTGCTTCAAAAACGGCACTGCTGGTATTCTTCTAAAAGTATTGCTGCAGCACGCTTTGACAAACAAAACACTGGTTCGCCTACTGGCTAAGCGCTTGCCATAAACATTCGTTCCATTCAATAACTCGCAAAATGCCAAAACTGCCCTAAATAAAAGCGTTGCTTGTTCTAAAATTAAAGCTTTAGTAATTGCTGCCGTTATCTATAGCACAAACCAGATTGCTACCACCCCGCTTACCGGAGTCATTCTTGAAAATTACCCCACCGAATAATCGGCCTATTAGCACGCTCGATAAAGCCGACCAACACAAAAAAGCCCCTACTGCTTCTAAGCAATCAACGGCTGAAGTGTCGGTTACCTTAAGCGACAAGGCTCGGCAAATGGCACGACTACACGATGCCAGTGCCGATATCGATAGCCAAAAAGTGCAAAAAATTCAAAAAGCGATCGAATCTGGCCAATTAACCATTAACCCCGAAGCCATCGCCGATGGCTTACTGCAGTCGGCACGCAACTTGCTCGATTAAATTCAAGCTACGCAGTGGCAAGGCCATTATCTAGGGTTGTTTTATGCAAAAAAATGCGCCACTTCCAAGCGACTTCTCGCTTTTAAAAGCCACTCTCGAACAAGAAACCGCCTTGTTGCGGCAGTTTCTTGTTATTTTGCAAAACGAGTACAACGCCCTTCAGCAAACCGGGCAGCCCCAGTTGCTAGAGTCGAACACGCTCGAAAAAAACCAGTGTATCGAAAACTTAAACACCTGCTTGCAACAACGTCAACAGCTGTTAAATCGTTTAATGCCCGATCAGCCACAACTATCTAGCGTTGTCGATAAGAACGAAAAACTTAAAGCTGATTTCCAACAAATTAATCAGCTGGCCGCTAAAGCCCAACAACAAAATCAAATTAACGGCGCTCTCATCCAGCAACAGCTTCAGCAAAATCAAAGCGCCCAGCAATTTATTGCGTCCTTAACAGGCCAAACCACTCTCTACGATGCTAAAGGGCATAAACACCCTTCGCGCAGCAGTCTTAATAAAACCATTAAAGCCGGTTAACCCAATGTTTATTTTTTAACTATGGCATGGCAGCCTAGCAACAACACCATGTTTAGCGACAACCCATTAAATTACAAAAAGCTATTACGCTCTGAGCATTTATTTAAAAGTCTCATTAGCCATCCTCGTATCGGTTTTTGTGCCGTCAGTGGTAACCGCTTTGTGTTTGTTAACCAAAGGCTTGCCGACATGCTGGGTTATGAATGTGCCACAACACTTAGCCAGCTTAAACCTCAAGTGGTATTTCCACCCGAAGAGCAGCCA
>DATGSD010000079.1:0-3058 GCA_035302965.1 Burkholderiaceae bacterium
TTGAAGCCTGTTTTAAACAACCCGATCGCCAGAACACCACCCGGCGGTTTTTAGACCATGCACAGCAAGAATTAGGAGCAGAAAATGGCAAAGGTTCTCGTCCTTTATTATTCGGCTTATGGGCATATTGAAACAATGGCCGAGGCAATTGCAGAAGGCGCTCGTGAGGCCGGTGCCCAAGTTGATATTAAACGGGTACCCGAGCTTGTGTCTGAAGATGTGGCCAAAACGGCTAACTTTAAGCTCGACCAAGCGGCGCCAATTGCGAGCGTAGACGACTTAGAAAACTACGACGCCATAATCGTTGGTGCCGGTACGCGTTACGGCCGACTGCCATCGCAAATGGCCAGTTTTTTTGATCAAGCTGGCAGTTTATGGGCCAAGGGCGCATTAAACGGCAAAGTTGGTGGGGTGTTTACCTCGACAGCAACGCAACACGGCGGACAAGAAACCACCCAATTTTCTCTGATTACCAACCTACTGCATTTTGGCCTGATCATTGTTGGCTTGCCGTATAGCTTTCAAGGGCAAATGCGTCTCGATGAAGTAACCGGTGGCAGCCCCTATGGTGCTAGCACCATCAGCGCCAGCGACGGATCTCGTGAACCCACCGAAAACGAACTCGCCGGCGCTCGCTACCAAGGCCAACACATTGCCCAAATAGCCAATAAATTAGCGGCAAATTAGCGGCTATTGAATTCGCTCGGTAATTAACCCGAATCGAGCTTTTTATAACTGTTTACTAAAAAATCGATTAACGAGCGAACCGCTGGCAATAAACCACGACGTGACGGAAATACCGCATGAACCAGGTCTTCAGGCGGTGCCCAACCCGGCAAAACATCAATTAACTGACCGCTCTCAAGCTCTTTTTTAATTAACATACGCGGCAGTTGTACCACCCCCAAACCCGCAAGTGCCGCTAACCGCAAGGTATCGAGATCGCCGGTAATTAAGCGTGGCGTATAGCTTATTGACACCTGCTCTTGCCTTGAGCCAAGCAATTGCCAAACTGCTTTTTCGTGGGGTGCGCCAAGCTGTAAGCTGGGCCAAGCGATTAAATCGTTAGGGGTTTTTGGCGCCGGATAACGCTTAGCAAGCGCAGGGCTAACCGCCAAACATTGTTTACGATGCGAAAGAACCCGCATGACTAAATCACTATCAGCCAAGGGCGGGCGCCGCGCCCGAATGGCGATATCAACCCCTTCAGCAACTAAATCGACACGCCGATTAGTCGCCTCTAGATGCAATTCAACCTGTGGGCACTGAGCCATAAACTCGGCTAGCATGGTGCCGACTTCGGCATGTAGCAGGGCAATTGGGCAACTAACACGAACCACCCCTCGTGGTTCGGCCCGATGCGCATCAATGGCTTCCTGAGCGGCCTGCGCTTCAACCAACATAGCCTTGCAGTGCTGGTAATACACTTGACCCAATTCGGTTACCGAGAACTGGCGCGTTGTGCGATGAATTAAGCGCACCTCCAAATACGCCTCAAGCGCAGCAATACGCCGGCTAAGCCGCGATTTTGGCACACCTAATGCCCGCCCAGCCGGCGAAAAACCACCGTAATCGACTACCTGCACAAAATAATACAGATCGTTTAAATCGTGCATGGCATTACATCCTTATAAGGTCAGAAGCGCTTACCAATGCGTTGGCAGGCTAGTCGTTATTATTTGCTAACGCCTGTTAATACAAGCCACTAACAGCCCACTTTCTGGTATTAAAACACAAGCGCTACGCACCACCAAAAGCCCAATGGCAAAGTGGTTTTTGAAATGAAAACGCAGAAATACGCATCTAATTAAATAGGAGCCGTCGTTTGGGCGTCCTTGGTGCCGCACCATTTGCGGCAATATCAGGAGAGTGTCATGATGCGTTCTTTACTTACAGCCGTCGCCGTTAGTTGTGCACTTGCCTTTGGTTTTGCTAGCAGCAATGCCATCGCCGCCGATAACAACGTTTTTACCGCCCCACCCCAAGCCCCGTACAAAGCGGTTAGCAGCCTAGTTAAGCTGCCTGATTTTATACCGGGTTTGGGCCAGCTATTTGTCGACCCAGACACTTTACCCGCCGGCCCTTTTTTAGGTTATGACCACGATGGCAAACTGGTTAACACAACCTATATGGTGCCAATTGCCGACTTAACACCCGAGCTTAATCTATCCGACTTAGCCGCACCGGCCGGCGAAGTCGATCACGTTGACATGTTTTATAACGCGGGGCATCCGGGTGTCGAAGAACCTCACGTGCATATTATTTTATGGAATATACCCGCCGATGAAGAAAGCCGAGTCGCTAAATGATTACGCTTAGGCAAACACGGCGGCAATTCCTAATTGCAGGTAGTGGCCTCGCATTAATTAGCGCCCTGCCCTTTCGAGCCCTGCTAGCCGACGACACGATTGTTATTTCGATGGCTGGTGGCCCTAATGGGGCCAAAGTTTGGTTTCAGCCTCGAGGCCTGTTTATTAAACCCGGGCAAACCGTTAAGTGGGTGAATAACGACGAGGGTAATGTCCACACGGCAACGGCCTATCATGCCGACTACAACAAACCCTTACGTATTCCTGCCAAGGCCACGCCCTGGGATTCGGGTTACCTCATGCCCGGTGAATCGTTTTCAATAACCTTTACCGAAAGCGGTGTTTACGATTATTTTTGTATTCCGCACGAGCAAGCCGGCATGACAGGGCGTATAGTAGTAGGCAAGGTTGATGGTGATGCACGCCCTTACGAAGAAAGCAACACTTTGTTACCGAAAAACGCTGTAGCCAACTTACCTACGGTTGCAGATATTATCAGGCATGACACAATCAACTAAACACGCAAAATGGGCATAGCGGCGCCAATGCGCGCCCCTATGCCCCCCTTATTGATCTGCTAAAAAAACCATGCTGACACCTTCTTCATTAACCGTTTCACCAAGCGATGACGACACCCCATCAACGCCGTCGGTTTCCGATCAAATCAGAGCACGCCTTGAAACTGCTGGGCAACGCTACCATGCTAACGACAATATTGCGGCCTTCATTAAAGAAGGCGAGCTCGATGC
>DATGSD010000080.1:0-2762 GCA_035302965.1 Burkholderiaceae bacterium
CGCTTTTTATCCGTAGTAATGGCTATAGGCATTACCACTGATAGCGACTAAGCTAGCTATAACTAATAGTTTTTATAAATCGAATTAACGACCAGATTATCGGAAGAAACACCCACCCACAAGGCCAAAAAGGGTTAAGCAATGAAGAAAAAGTTATCACCCAGTTTGCCGCAAATACGGCATTTTCTGGCTATTGCCGATTGCGGCAGCCTGCGCGCAGCCGCCGAGCAGCTCGGTATCTCGCAACCCGCCCTGTCAAAATCCTTGCGTTCGCTAGAACAAACCTTGGGCTCAACCTTGGTTAGCCGCGATGCGCGCGGCTCTAGCCTCACCGTTGCTGGCGAAATCTTTGTCGCCCGCGCCCGCCTCATCGAAAACGAAGTACTGCGCGCAACCCACGAAATTCAGGCGCTGTCTGGAGCCCATGCCGCCCACCTTCGCATTGGCGTCTCGGCCATACCGTCTATGCTGATTGTGCCGCAAGCCGTCGCAAAATTTACGCGTGAGCACCCAAACATCGGGCTTGAGCTTGTCGGCGGCATGCCCAGTGTTTTATTGCCCCGCCTAGTTGATGGATCGCTCGATTTTCTAGTAGGCCCCAACCCCACCGTCAGTGCCCCAGACCTTATTGATTCGTATTTACTTATGCAACTACGGGTAAACATCATTGTGCGCAAAGGCCACCCGTTAGAACATGCTCAATCGTTACGCGACTTTGCCAATGCGCAGTGGGTTGTTAGTTCGAACTCGTCGTATGCCCAAGAAAAAATTCAGACGCTGCTGCACGAGCGCCAGGCAAATGGCCAAGTTCCGTACATCCGGGTCGACTCTCTTTTTGCGGTTTTATCGTTTATTAAAAAAACCGACTTTATTGGTATCGTGCCCTCCATCGAACCCCCCGCAGCTCTTTATGGCAACGATGTCTCGGTACTAAATATTAAAGAAATGGACATGTTCGAAGAATATCGCTTGTTCTATCGAAAAAACCACGTGCATTCGCGCTACTCGGCCCATTTAATTGAAGGCATGCAAAAAGCCGCTACCCAATATGCCTTAGAAGCACTTAAATTGAATTCGCGAAAACAAGCGTAAAACCTAGCCGCCGTGCCATAAACCTGCTTTAGCCACTAAACGGCCGGCGCAAGCGTCATACCCAGGCCGTTTTAAACAATAGTCAAAAAACTAGCTACTTAATTAAGCCGAGTTTTGTCGCGTTAAACACTAGCGTTTTAAGCAATGGTCAAAAACCAGCCACTTAATTGGACGCCGCTGCCCGCCACTTGGCGACGATACACGCCCTTACAGATACGGTTTCGCCACCATCTCGCGCCATTCGGGGTGGTCGGGGGTTTGGCCACGCACAAGGGCAAAATACAAACGCTGCAAACGCTGTGTTACCGGCCCGCGCTTACCATCGCCAATCGTACGGTTATCGAGCTCGATAACCGGCGTAATTTCGGCGCCCGTGCCCACAAAAAACATCTCGTCGGCAATATAAGCCGCATCGCGTGTGAAATACTCTTCGCGCACCACCCAACCTAGCTCGCCCGCCACCTGAATAACCGTATCGCGGGTAATACCGCCCAAAATATACGTTAAAGGTGGAGTAATTAACTCGCCATTTTTAACAATAAAAACATTCTCGACCGAACCCTCGGCCACATAACCTTGGGCATCAAGCAATAGGGCTTCGTCGTAACCTTGTTGATGGGCCAACATACGTGCCATCTGAAACAACATATAGTTGCCAGCGGCCTTGGCCTTAGACATATTCGAATTAATGTGGTGGCGCGTAAACGACGACGTAACCACACGCACCCCGTTTTCTTGCTTGCCAGCGCCTAAAAACTCTTGCCACTGCCACGTCGCAATGGCAACGCTAACCGTGCAATTATTTAGGGTTAAATCCATACCACCTTGGGCAAGATAAACCACCGGCCGAATATAGCATTCGTCGAAACCATTTTCGCGCACGGTTTCTATACACGCCTTAACCATCTCGTTTTGCGAATACGGAATCTCTAAACCAATAATTTTGGCCGAATCGTATAAACGCTGAATATGCTCGCGCAAACGAAAAATGGCTGGGCCCTTATCGGTTAAATAAGCACGAATACCCTCAAAAACCGAAAACCCATACTGGAAACTACCACTAAGAAAATCGACCTTGGCCTCGCGTTCGTCTACGAACTCGCCATCCATCCAAACTTTTGTACTTAATTGCTTTTCTGTTGTCATGCTGGCTCCGACTAGCGATATTACTGCGTCACCTTAACGCGCTGTGCTTAATACGTAAGCAAGCATAACAAAAATGAAAAAACACCCAGCCCACAAAAATAAAGCCATGCGCACTACTTAGTTCGCAGACACCTTATATATCAGTTGTGTTTATAAATAAAACCATTACCATAGACGAACTAATCAGCCAACAACTCGAAGGCAACTCTTATCTCTGAAAGGATTCTGATGACAAAACTCACACTAAACCAAGCCAACAAAATCATTGAAGCCGCCATCGCCGACGCCCGCAAAAAAAACTACCAAGCCATGGCCATTGTCGTACTCGACGAAGCTGGCAACCTTAAAGCGGCACAGCGCGAAGACGAGGCCAGCATGTTTCGCATTGACATCGCCACCGGCAAAGCCTGGGCCGCCGTTGGCATGGGCATCGCAAGCCGCGCACTAGCCGAACGCGCCGCCGACAACCCCAACTTCTTCACTACCCTAGCTGCCACCGCCAAAGGTAAATTCTTGCCACAACC
>DATGSD010000081.1:0-3969 GCA_035302965.1 Burkholderiaceae bacterium
CTGCTTTAGCCGCTTTATTGGCTGCCCTTGCACTTCCTGTAGCTGCAGTTGCTGCCGATTGCTCAGTGGTCGTCGAGTCGAACGACGCCATGCAATTTGATACCAAAGAAATTGTTGTCGATCGTAGCTGCGACGAAGTTACCGTTAACTTGAAGCACGTTGGTAAGTTACCTGCGTCGGCTATGGGTCATAACTGGGTTCTTACCAAAAAAGACGATATGCAAGCCGTGGCTGCCGATGGTGCGGCCGCTGGTTTAGATAACGACTATGTCAAGCCTAACGACGACCGTGTTATTGCTTACACCAAGGTTATTGGTGGTGGCGAAGAAACCGAAATTACCTTCGACGTTAGCGATCTCGACAAAGACGACGATTACGGCTTCTTATGCTCCTTCCCGGGTCACTGGGCAGTTATGCAAGGCAAATTTGTCTTTGCTGAGTAGAGCCAGTTAAGCAAGCGTTTATTTGTTTGTTACTGGTTTTAATAGCTAGTGTCTTTATAAATAAAGCGTTATTAGGCAAAGTGGCTTTTAGCGACTTTGCCCCCGCAAAAAACCTCTGGTGTCAATTTTGGCCAGAGGTTTTTTGTGGTTTTAAGGCTGGTCTTTTTACAAAGCCGCGCATTCGGTGGTAAATTACTTATTGGTCATAATCAATAGTTTATCTATAGGGTTTACAACTGATGGCAATTAAACAAGGTGATATCCTTTGGCGCCCCACTCCTGAACAAATCCAGCCCACCCGCATTGCGGCGTTTATGGCCTGGTTAAAAGAAAACCGAGGGCTCGAATTTGACGACTATGCCAGCTTATGGCAGTGGTCGGTTGACGATTTAAGCGCGTTTTGGGGAGCCGCGTCTGAGTTTTTTGAGTTAATTGCCGATGGCAGCACCGAAACGGTTTTGGCGTCAGAAATCATGCCCGGGGCGCAGTGGTTTCCCGATGTGCGTTTAAATTATGCCGAAATGGCCTTTCGTAACGCCACCAGCAAGTACCCGGCTCTGCTTTGCCGTAGCGAAAACCAAGAACCACGTGAAATCTCTTGGGCCGAACTCGAAACCGCCACTGGTGCCCTTGCGGCTAGATTGCGCGCGCTAGGGGTTCAAGAAGGCGACCGTGTAGTGTCGTTTATGCCTAGCAGGTACGAAACTGTTGTGGCTTTAATGGCCTGTGCCAGCATCGGCGCGATTTGGTCAAGCTGCTCGCCTGAGATGGGAGTTTCTGTGGTGCTCGATCGCTTCCAGCAAATCGAGCCCAAAGTTCTTTTTGCGGTAGATAGCTACTCGTATAACGGCAAGCTGTACGACCGTACAGCTAATGTGGTCGAGCTGCTCGATAATCTGCCCACTATCGAACATGTAATCCATGTAGAGGGACCCGCAAAGGCCGATATCAGCGGCTGGCGCGACGTTATTACTTGGCAAGATGCCGTTAAAGATCTTGCGCCCTTGCAATTTACCCGCCTGCCCTTCGATCATCCGCTTTGGATTGTTTATTCGTCGGGTACAACCGGCATGCCGAAAGCCATGGTGCATGGGCATGGGGGTATTATCCTTACCCACATGAAAACCATGCAGTTTCAGCACGATGTGCGCCCGGGCGATCGCTTTTTGTTTTTGGGCAGCACCGGCTGGATTGTCTGGAATATGATGGTTGGCGGCCTGCTTTCGCAAGCCACCGTTGTGCTTTACGATGGCAACCCCTTGTGGCCCAACGCAGAAAGTCTTTGGCGATTTATCGACGAACAAAAAGTTAGCCATTTTGGTTGTGGCGCAGCGTTTTTAATTCACAACCTCAAAGAGAAGGTGCGGCCCAATAAGCAGTATCGCTTCGAGGCCTTGCGTTCTATCGACTCAACCGGCTCTCCCCTGCCTCTCGAGGCCTATCAGTGGGTGTACGAACACGTTAAGCCCGATGTGTGGTTGTCATCGATTAGTGGCGGCACCGACATTGCCGCGGGTTTTGTCGCCGGTTCGCCCATTTTGCCGGTTCATGCTGGCGAAATTCAGTGCGCCGAATTAGGCGTTGCCGCCTATGCTTTTAACGAAAAAGGCGAAGCCGTTATCAACGAGGTGGGCGAATTAGTTATTACCAAACCCATGCCGTCTATGCCGCTGTATTTCTGGGGCGACCCTGATAACAAACGTTATCTTGAAAGTTATTTTGAAGAGTTTCCTGGCTATTGGCGTCATGGCGATTGGATTTTATTCACGCCGCGAGGCACGTCGATTATTTACGGGCGCTCTGACACTACCATTAACCGCTTTGGCATTCGTATGGGCACCGCCGAAATTTATCGCGTGGTTGAAGAACTGCCCGAAGTACGCGACAGCTTGGTCGTCGACCTCGAATACCTTGGACGCGAATCGTTTATGCCGTTGTTTGTCGTACTCGAAGAAGGCGTCAAGCTTAGCGACGACTTAAAAACGCGTATTAAAGAACAAATTCGTACAAAAGCGTCGGCTCGCCATGTGCCCAACGAGGTGTATCAGGTCGATGCCATTCCGTATACCCTAACCGGCAAGAAAATGGAGCTACCCGTGCGCAGGCTGTTATTAGGCGCCGATGTCGACAGCGTTGCTAGCCCTGATGCCATGTCTAACCCAGAAAGCATGCAGTATTTTGTCGACTTTGCTGTCAAGCATAATGCCGAAAGCACAGAGCGCCCGCCGCTTGCTACCTAGGAACATTTCATGAAAATCGACGAATTAGTTGCTATTGATATTCATACGCACGCCGAGGTTTCCTGCCGTTGTGCGCCCGATGATTTTGCCCGAGAGTTTGAAGATGCGGCCGAAAAATACTTTAATTTCAGCCACCGGCCAACTATTCCAGAAACCATCGAATACTATCGCGAGCGCAAAATAGGCTTTGTGATGTTTACGGTTGACTCAGAAGCCAATGTTGGCCGGCGCCGCATTCCTAACGAAGAAGTGGCCGAAGCCGCACTCGAAAATTCTGACATTATGCGCGCCTTTGCCAGCATCGACCCCCACAAAGGCATGATGGGTGTGCGCGAAGCGCGGCGTCTAATCGAAGACTACGACATTGCCGGCTTTAAGTTTCACCCTACTATGCAAGGTTTTCAGCCTAACGACCGTATGGCTTACCGCTTGTACGAGGTTATTGCCGAAGCCGGCTTGCCTGTGGTGTTTCATACGGGGCACTCGGGCATGGGCACAGGCATGCCGGGGGGTGGTGGCTTAAAGCTGCGCTACTCTAACCCGATTTATTTAGATGATGTGGCGGCCGACTTCCCCGAGATGAAAATTATCTTGGCCCACCCATCGTGGCCCTGGCAAGACGAGGCATTATCGGTTTGTTTGCACAAGCCCAATGTGTATATCGATCTTTCAGGCTGGTCGCCTAAGTACTTTCCGAAGCAGCTAGTGCATTATGCAAACACCTTGCTAAAAGACAAAATGCTTTTCGGAACCGACTTTCCGCTTATCACGCCCGAACGTTGGTTAAAAGACTTTGAAGAAGCCGGCTTTCGTGACGAAGTTAAGCCGTTAATTTTAAAAGAAAACGCTGTGAAGTTATTAGGGTTTGGCCATTGAACGATGAACCGCTAAAAACCAGTCGGATGAACGACTTGCTGGGTTACCATTGCCGGCGCGCGTTTTACGCGGTTCAACCTTTTGCGCACGAACGGATGGCGCAGTTTGGGCTGCGCCCTGCCGATTTTGCCGTTTTAAGCCTTTTAAAAGTTAACCCAAACACCAGTCAAAAGCGCATTGCGCAAGGCATAGGTGTGTTGCCACCCAATTTGGCGCCGGTTATTGAACGGCTTGAGGCACGCGGCCTAGTCGCACGTAAGCGATCAGAGCGCGACGGCCGCCGCCAGTTGTTTTACCTAAGTGACAGCGGCCTGGCTTTGTGCGAAGAAGCCGAACAAACGGCTTTCGAGCTCGAAGAGCACTCGTGTCAGGTGTTAAGCGCCGACGAACAAAAACAATTGCTGGCTTTG
>DATGSD010000082.1:0-2711 GCA_035302965.1 Burkholderiaceae bacterium
GCTTTCAGGCGGGCGTAATCTTGAGCAATTACAGGCTGAACACGCTGGTCAAATCGAAGCCTCCTTCCAAAAAGTCGTTGCACAAGATGAAGGAGCAGCAGAAGTTTTAGCTAGCGAAAAATTAAGTGCTTGGACTTTCGGCGAATTACCCGAGCTGATGGAAATGGTGCGTGGTCGCCAAACTGTTGTGGGTTATCCGGCCTTAGTCGACAAACAAACGCACTGTGAGATTGATGTGTTCGACGATCCACGGCAGGCAAAAGAGACGCATCGACAAGGTTTAATTGGTTTATTTCGAATGCGTCTGAAAGAACAAGTTCGCCACGCCGGGAAAAGTCTGCCCGAGTTTACACATTCCAGCTTATTGTTTATGAATTTGGGCACACAAGAGCAATTGCGCGACCAAATCATCGATCGTGCACTCGAAATGGCTTGTTTAGCAGAGCCATGGCCAGAGAACCAAGACGAATTTGAGCAACGTTGCAAAGAAGGACGCGAACGCTTCGGACTGCTAGCACAAGAAGTGGGTCGCCTGGTGCACCAAATCCTGCTTGATTGGGCAGCAGCCCAAAAAATTTTGGGCGAGGTACGTAACCACGAACAAGCCTATAAAGATGTGCACAAACAGCTCGAACAGCTCGTTCATCGCTGGTTTATACGCGATACGGCACAAGAGCAATTACGCCACTTTCCGCGATATTTAAAGGGCGTTCAAACGCGTTTAGAAAAACTAGTTGAAAATCCGCCCCGAGATGCTCGCCACATGGAAGAACTCGAACCTTTGCTGGCGCGTTATCAGCGCGAACGAAATGCGTTACGAGGCGAGAAAGATTCGGGCTTAGACGAGATTCGTTGGATGCTTGAAGAATTGCGAATTGCTTTATTTGCGCAAGAATTACGCACCCCTCGACCGATTTCAATCAAGCGCATCGAACGCCGCTGGGCGGCACTGCAACGTTAAGTCGTTGCAGTCGGCTATTTTCAGAACTCACAGTACAATCCGAATCATGAGCACAAGCACGCCTTTTTCCTTCGTCCATTTACGCGTTCATTCCGAATATTCTGTTGTTGACGGTATTGTTCGCATCCCCGAACTCATCGACAAAGTAGCCGCTTACGGTCAGCCCGCAGTCGCGCTTACCGACTTAGCCAATATTTTTGGCCTGGTTAAGTTTTACACTCAAGCACGCAAACAAGGGGTAAAACCGATTGCGGGGGTTGATGTTTGGTTGCAAAACGACCACGATGCCGACAAACCCTTCCGTGCCTTGTTATTAGTTTGTAATCATCAAGGCTATTTAGAGCTTTGCGATTTACTAACGCGTGCTTGGCTAGACAATCAACATAGTGGGCGTGCTGAAATTAAAGCCAATTGGCTAGAAAGCCGCGAAGGGCTAATTTTACTTTCCGGAGCGCGCTCCGGCGACGTTGGCCAAGCTCTCGAAGCCGGCAAGTACGAATTAGCAGAAGCCTTGGCGCGTCATTGGTCAAAGCATTTTCCTGAACGCTATTACATCGAATTACAGCGTACTGGTGCAGAGGGCGACGAAGCGTATGTGCAAGCTGCTATACGTTTGGCGGCCCAGCTCGATTTGCCCGTTGTGGCCACACACCCGGTGCAATTTCTTGATGCCGACGATTTTCGCGCACACGAAGCGCGCGTGTGTATTGCCGAAGGGCGAGTTTTAGGCGACCCTAATCGGCCTCGTCGTTTTACCGAGAGCAGCTATCTTTTAAGCACGCAAGAAATGGAACAGCTGTTTAGCGACATTCCTGCAGCGCTTCAAAACACGCTCGAAATCGCTCGGCGGTGTAATCTAGAACTCGAACTAGGTAAGCCGCGCCTGCCAAATTTTTCGACGCCCGACAATATCCCACTCGATGATTACTTAATCGAGTTGTCTAAAGAAGGTTTGCGTCAACGCTTAGAGCAGCTATACCCCGATGAAACCGAAAGAGCCGAGCACGCCGAGGCTTATCACAAACGTTTAGAAACCGAATATCGCATCATCATCGATATGGGGTTTTCGGGCTATTTTTTAATCGTTGCCGATTTTATTAACTGGGCCAAAGACAATGGCGTTCCTGTTGGGCCAGGGCGAGGTTCGGGAGCCGGGTCTTTAGTTGCCTACGCGCTTGGCATTACCGACCTCGATCCTTTACGTTACGACCTTCTCTTTGAGCGTTTCTTAAACCCTGAGCGGGTTTCCATGCCCGACTTCGACATCGATTTTTGCCAAGATAAGCGCGAAAAAGTTATTACTTACGTCAAGCAAAAGTACGGTAAAGAAGCCGTTAGCCAAATCGTAACCTTTGGTACGCTTGGTGCTAAAGCTGTGGTTCGCGATGTGGGTCGTGTCCTCGAGATGCCTTACCCACTTTGCGATGGTTTATCGAAGTTAATTCCGTTTAACCCCGCCGATCCCTGGAGTCTTGAACGCACGCTCGAGCACGAACCAGCGTTTAAAGAGCGCTACGACCAAGACGAAGAAGTTAAAGCCTTAGTCGATCTAGCTCGCCCCCTAGAAGGCCTTACTCGTAACGTCGGTATGCATGCAGGAGGCGTTCTAATTGCCCCTGGCAAGTTAACCGATTTTTGTCCTTTGTATCGCCAACCTGGGCCTGATAGCGGCGCGGTTTCGCAATTCGACAAAGACGATGTCGAGTCAGCCGGTTTGGTTAAATTCGATTTTCTTGGCCTGCGCAACCTT
>DATGSD010000083.1:0-5972 GCA_035302965.1 Burkholderiaceae bacterium
AGGCCTGCAATAGCAACGTGGATTTACCAATGCCTGGGTCGCCGCCTAATAAAACAACACCGCCCGAAACAAGCCCACCACCCAATACGCGATCAAACTCGTCGATACCCGTAGGCTGGCGCGGCAGTTCGCGGGCGTCAATATCTTGTAGCTTAAGAATAGGGCTGCTTGCTGCTAAGGAGGCGAAGCGACTTGGCTTTTTTGTGTTGGGAAGCGTTTCGACCAGCGTGTTCCATTCGTTACACGACGAGCAGCGCCCTTCCCATTTTGGATAAGTGGCACCGCAGGCATTACAAACAAAAGAACGTTTTGACTTACTTGCCATAAATATAAAGGCGTAATTAAGAAGCTGCTAGGCTTGCGCCGCCATCGACTCCGAGAACTTGGCCGGTGATATAAGCGGCATCGCTAGATAATAAAAAACTAACAGCCGCTGCGATTTCGGCGGGCATGCCAAGGCGCCGCATAGGAACTTGGCGCAAAGCAGTTTGTTCGGCTTCGCTGCCAACGGGGTGATCGTTGCGAAAAAGCTCGGTGTCGATGGGCCCCGGAGAAACCGCGTTAACTGTAATACCATATTCGGCTAATTCGAGTGCCCAAGTTTTTGTGCACCCAATTAAGGCACTTTTAGCAGCCGCATAGCAGGTTTGACGTGGTGCGCCATCGGACGCTAAACCGGTAATATTAATAATGCGCCCAGCACGACGTGCTTTCATGCCATCGACAAAAGTACGAACGACCTGAACCGCTACGCGCACGTTGAGATCGAGAGCCGAATACAGGCTATTAAGATCGATCGCTTCGATGGGTGCGGTACTAACCAAACCAACATTATTAACAATGGCGTCGATTGGATATTTTTCGCGGATTAGGCGAAGAATTTCTTCGGTATCACCCGCTTGGGTTAAATCGCATGAATATAAATAACCTGGAAAGTCGATATCGCTGGCATGCCGAGCTAAGCCCACCACATGGCAACCCATATCGGCCAGGCGCTGGCTAATCGCCCAACCAATGCCTTTGGTTGCCCCTGTTACCAGTACACATTGGTCTTTCACATAGCCTCCTGAGGTAATTTAGACGCTAATGGAATAATAATTTTTGGTACACGCTGTGCAATCGCACACACAAGCTCGTAGCCGATTGTGCCTGAGGCTTGTGCTACTTCGTCAACCGAAGGGCCGCCTTCGCCCCATAAAACAACCTGACTGCCTAATTTGGCTTCGGGTATATGACTAAGGTCGACTAAAAGCATATCCATGGATAAGCGCCCAAGCAATCGCGAGCGCCGACCGGCAACTTGGACAGGTGTGCCATCGGGCGCATGGCGCGGATAACCATCGGCATAGCCACAAGCGACAACACCAATACGCATATCGCGATCGGCTACAAAACGGTGGCCATAGCCCATTCCGGAGCCGGCTGTAATATCATGTACGCCTATGATATTTGCCTTAAGCGTCATAACAGGCTGCAAACCCAAATTAGCCGCCGTCTTGTCGGGAAAAGGCGAAGAACCATAAAGACAAATACCCGGCCTTACCCATTGTTGTGGGCCCTGGTTAGCTGCCAGCCAATATTCGGGGGTTAAGGTAGCAGCCGAATTACAAACGCTAACGGGCCCAGGCAAATCGGCGCAAACCTGATGAAACAAATTAAGTTGTTGCTGGGTGACCTCGGCGCTGTCGTCGGCTCGGGCAAAGTGAGTCATTTTGCCGACTGTGGATAAGTAGCCGAGCTTTTGCGCATGTAAGGCCTTTTGATAGGCCTGAGCATAATCGTTAGGCGAAAAACCTAAACGATTCATACCAGTATTAAGCTTAAGCCAGGCTGGGATAGCTTGTTTAGGTGGGCTAGCCATCAACATATTAAGCTGCTCGGCATCGTGGATAACTACCGATAACTTATAATCGGAGGCTAGACGTAAGTCGGCGGGCTCGAAATAGCCTTCGAGTAACAAAATGGGTTTTTCCCAGCCGCGGTCTCGACAGGCAACCGCTTCGTTTAAATCGAGCATGGCTAAACCATCGGCTTGGGCAAAGCCTTGCAGGCCTTGATCAATACCATGGCCATAAGCATTGGCTTTGATAACCGCCCAAATTTTAGGGCTTGGTAATTGATTTTGCTTGCTAAATACACGTAGCTGGTTGGCGACAACAGATAAATTATGCGCCATGGCCGGCACAGAAATTTCCGCCGAAATAGGTCGTGGCATAAAGTCTTCTCTCCCTCAATACCAAAAGTCTAATCGATGTAGCCGGACTATGGGAAATCACCGCGCAAAACTACCCTATGAGCCCCAACGAAATTTGCCAATCAAAAGCCGCGCCTGACGGCTCTTCACTGTATTACGCTTTATTGTTTTTACCAGACGAACAGCGATGTGCTAGTACCGCCATTCATGCGTTTTACCAAGAAGTTAGTACGATTCTTGAAAAAGTAAACGACCCAGGTGTCGCACAAACGAAACTGGCATGGTGGCACGAACAAATAACATTTTTATTTCTTGGGCGTGCCCAACACCCAGTTTTAAAGGCGCTACAGCCGTACTTGCACCAATACGATTTAGCTGCCAGCCTGTTTCATAAAATAATTGATGGTGTCGAAGCCGAGCTATACATCAGCCAGTTTAACGATTGGCCACAGTTAAAAGCCTGCTTTCAACAAGCACATGGTGCCGTAGAAACACTTTGTGCCCATGTATATGGTTACCAAAATGAAAGCACTCTCGAGTATGCCCGACATTTAGGCCTGGCCTTACGTTTAAGCACCATGGTACGTGACATCGGCTTAAATGCCCGGAACGGGCGCATTTATTTGCCGCAGCAAGAGCTAGAACGCTTTAATGTTTCAGAAAACGATGTTTTTCAGCGCCGCTACAGCCCTGAGTTTAAGGCACTTATGAAATTTCAGGCCGCTCGAGCTCGCTACTATTTTGGCCAAGCGGCAGCGGCTTTAACCGACAGCGATCGCCGTAGCCAACGGCCTGGCTTGCTAAGTGCGGCGCTAGCAAACGCCCTACTTAAAGAGTTAGAACGCGACGATTGGCGTGTATTAGAGCAACAACTTAGCCTTACACCCATTCGTAAATTTTGGCTGGCTTGGAAGACCTGGAACCTAAGCAGCTCGCATTTGTTACGGCGCTTACGGCAGGCGCCCGAACCTCGGTTAAGCGCCACGCCGTAATTTGCACTAGTTGCTTGTATACCCTAACCCGCTAACTACCGTTAACGGATAGCATGTTGGGCAATAAATTGCCGCACATCGTCGACTCGGTTGTCGAGTTTAGTGACGCGCTGCGGCAGGTTAGATAGGTTTTGTAAGTGTTCAGGTACGGGAGGCTTTTTGCCAATCGCCTCTTCGATGGTTTCTGCAAATTTAGTGGGTAAAGCCGTTTCGAGCACCAGCATGGGAATGCCGGGTTCAATAAAATTACGAGCCACTTTTAAACCATCAGCTGTATGCGGATCGATAAGAACGCCCGTTTCGTTATACGTGTCACGGATGGTTTGAAGGCGATCAGCATGCGTACTAGTACCACTAACAAAACCAAAGCGTGATTCGAATAAAGGCTGGTAACGAGATAAATCGAACTGCCCATCACGCTCGAGTTGCGACCAAAGTTTGGCCACTTGGGCGCCATCGTGGTCGAGCAAATCGAAGACGAAGCGCTCGAAGTTTGAGGCCCTAGAAATATCCATTGAAGGACTAGAAGTAGCGTGAGTTTGCTCAGACCGCCGTGGCCGATAAACACCTGTACGGAAAAACTCTTCAAGAACGTTGTTTTCGTTGGTGGCCAGCACTAGTCGTCGAATTGGTAAGCCCATCTCGCGTGCCAAATGGCCCGAAAGAATATTACCAAAATTACCGGTAGGGACAGCAAATGAAACCAACTGGCCCGGTTTGCTTGTAGCACGCAGCCAACCCCAAAAGTAATACACCATTTGAGCGGCGATGCGGGCCCAGTTAATTGAGTTAACAGCACCTAAATGATACTGAGCTTTAAAATCGAGATCGGCTGATAAGGCTTTGACAATGTCTTGGCAATCGTCGAAAACCCCTTTAATGGCTAAATTATGGATGTTAGCGTCTTGCAGCGAATACATTTGGGCGCGCTGAAACTCGCTCATGCGTCCTTGTGGCGACAACATGAAAACAGCAACGCGGCTTTTACCTTTAAGAGCATACTCGGCTGCCGAGCCGGTATCGCCCGATGTTGCGCCAACAATATTAATGGTGGCTTGCCTTTGCGTCAGGACGTATTCGAAGGCCTGGCCCAAAAACTGCATGGCGATATCTTTAAAAGCCAAAGTTGGCCCTTGCGACAACCCTAGCAAGCTAAGCGACTGATCGAGCGGCTTAAGCGGAACTACCGGTGAGCCAAAGAGATCAGCTTGGTAGGCAGCTTGAACCAAACGAGCAAGATCGTCGCGTGGAATATCGTCGATAAATAAGGCCAGTACTTCGGTTGCCAGGCCCGCGTAGTCGAGTTGACGCCAAGCCTCGAGGGTGTCTGACGTAATAGTAGGCAGCTGTACAGGTACTGCTAGGCCGCCATCGGGCGCCAAGCCCTCGAGCAAAACATCGGAAAATGCCAAGGGCTGCATTGAGCCACGGGTGGAGCGATATTTCATGACAGACTCTCGACGCGAATACGAGTAATTTTAGACTTGACGAGCTCGAGCGCTTGCACTTGTTCGAGTGCTTTATTGACATGGCCCTCGACAGCGCGGTGCGTTAAAAAGATGATGTCGGACTGTTCTTCGCCATGGGGCTCTTGGAACATCGAATCGACCGAAATTTGACTATCGGCCAGAATTCGAGCGATGTCGGCAAGCACGCCCGGGCGGTCTTCAACACGTAAGCGCAAATAATATGACGAGACAACATCGGTCATGGGCAAGATGGGGATATCGATTAGCGCATCGGCTTGAAAAGCCAACGCCGGTACTTGGTGCTGCTGTTTAACGGTTTGTAAACGTGCAACATCGATTAAATCGGCCACCACGGCTGAAGCGGTCGGAAGTTCGCCAGCGCCCTGCCCGTAGTACATGGTGGGCCCTACCATGTCGCCTTGCACAAGCACAGCATTCATGGCGCCCTCGATGTTTGCCAAGGGTTGCTCGGCCGGAATAAGCGTTGGATGAACCCTTAACTCGATACCATTTGGCGTACGGCGCGCAATACCTAGTAACTTAATGCGATAGCCTAAACGATCGGCATGTTGAAGGTCTTCACGAGCAACCGTAGAAATACCTTCGGTGTAGATTTTGTCGAATTGAACCGGGATTCCGAAAGCTAAACTGGCCAATAAAGCAAGCTTATGAGCAGCGTCGACCCCTTCGATGTCGAAAGTCGGGTCGGCTTCGGCAAAGCCTAAACGCTGAGCCTCGTAGAGCGCTTCGCTAAAAGCCAGCTGCGCATTACGCATTTCAGACAAAATATAGTTTGTTGTGCCATTAATAATGCCCGCCACCCATTCGATTTTATTAGCAGCAAGGCCTTCGCGCATCGCTTTAATAATAGGTATGCCACCGGCGACAGCAGCCTCGTAGGCAACCATAACCCCTTGCTCGCGTGCTGCTTCGAAAATCTCGTTGCCGCGCGTTGCAAGCAGGGCTTTATTTGCCGTAACAACGTGTTTGCCGTTGGCTATCGCCGCCATTACCCATTCGTAAGCAACCGTATCGCCGCCGATAAGTTCGACAACCACATCGACATCGGCGCGTTGTACTAATTCGAGGCCGTTTTGCGTTACTGGGATACTATCGCCAACAAGCTCGCGCGCTTTATCGACATCGCGTACAGCAACAGCTACAACCTCGATTTGGCGACCCGTTCGGCGCGTAATCTCGGCAGCATTCGAATTTAAAACTTTGAAGGTGCCGGAACCCACAACACCTAAGCCTAACAACCCAACTCGCAAAGCACTCATTAGCTCACACCATCCTTTCGGAACATTTCTTTGATTC
>DATGSD010000084.1:0-4859 GCA_035302965.1 Burkholderiaceae bacterium
TGGCATTAAAGAGCTTGAAGTTGCAAAAGTTGGCGATACCTTAGTGCATGAGGCCGAGCGTAATGTTAAGCCTTTGCCTGGCTTTAAAGAAGTTAAGCCACAGGTTTTTGCCGGCTTATACCCAGTCGAAAGCAGCGACTACGACCAACTGCGTGATGCCCTCGATAAACTCAAATTAAACGACTCGTCGCTTATGTACGAGCCCGAAGTGTCTCAAGCTTTAGGCTTTGGCTTTCGCTGCGGGTTTTTAGGTTTGTTGCACATGGAGATTGTGCAAGAGCGCCTCGAGCGCGAATTTGACATCGACATTATCACAACAGCCCCTAGTGTTATTTACGAAGTTGCGCTTAACGATGGTAGTCAAAAAATTGTCGAAAGCCCTGCAACAATGCCGGAGGTAAGCGCAATTGCCGAAATCCGTGAACCCATTGTTACCGTCACAATTTTTGTGCCCCAAGAATATGTCGGGCCAGTAATTACGCTTTGTGTCGAGAAGCGCGGCATTCAGCTCGACATGACTTACCATGGGCGCCAAGTGCATTTGGTTTACGAAATTCCGTTGGCGGAAATCGTACTCGACTTTTTTGATCGCTTAAAGTCAACGTCGCGCGGTTATGCCTCTATGGATTACGAGTTTAAAGAGTATCGCCCGGCCGATGTGGTAAAAGTAGACCTTTTAGTTAACGGCGAGCGGGTCGATGCTCTTTCTATGATTTTGCATCGCAGTAATGCAAGAAGTCGCGGGCGCGAGATCGCCGCAAAAATGCGTGGCTTAATTCCTCGGCAAATGTTTGATATTGCTATTCAAGCAGCAATTGGTTCCGATATTATTGCCCGAGAAACCGTCAGAGCTTTACGTAAAAACGTTTTGGCTAAGTGCTATGGCGGTGATGTTTCCCGTAAGCGGAAATTACTCGAGAAGCAAAAAGCGGGTAAGAAACGCATGAAACAAGTGGGTAACGTCGAGATCCCTCAAGAGGCGTTCCTGGCAGTTTTGCAGGTTGATGACAAGTAGCAAGGATTTTTTCTTATGGGCTGGGACTTCGCGCTTATTCTATTTGTACTGTTGGTTATCACTGGGGCTGTCTGGCTTGCCGAGCTCTTTTTTTTACGCCCCAGGCGGCGCAAAAAGGCCGCCGCTGAAATGGCCGTTTTTGATGCCAACCCAGCCGGTATTGGTACAGTCGAGGCAGCGCGTATGCGGCAAAAAGCCTACGATAAAGCCAACCAAATGCCGTGGTGGGTCGAATATAGCATCAGTTTTTTCCCGGTCATTTTATTTGTTTTTGTTTTGCGCTCGTTTGTAGTCGAGCCGTTTCGGATTCCGTCGGGCTCGATGCTGCCAACACTGCAAAACGGCGACTTAATTTTAGTTAATAAATTTAAGTACGGGGTCCGCCTCCCTATTGTTGGTAACAAAGTTGTCGACCTAGGCCAGCCTAAACGAGGCGACGTCGTGGTATTTAAATACCCTGTCGATACGTCTATCGACTATATAAAACGAGTAGTGGGTGTGCCGGGCGACGAGGTTCTTTACCGAGACAAAACATTGTTTATTAATGGTGAAGAAATTGCGCGAGAACGGTCGGGCGATTATTACGATCCAGATCGCTCGATTTACGTCAACGAATATACTGAAACTCTCGATGACATTAACCACAATATTTTGTTAAATGTCCGTGCTGCACAAGATATTATGCCGATTAGCGCTTATCCCTACCGCGACCAATGCCAATACTTTGTTAATGGCGTGCGTTGTGTCGTACCCGAGGGGCATTATTTCATGATGGGCGATAACCGCGACAACAGTCTAGATAGCCGGTATTGGGGCTTTGTGCCCGACGAAAACGTTGTTGGTAAGGCATTTTTTATCTGGATGAATTTCCGTAATTTGGGTCGTATAGGCGGGTTCCGTTAATGGCTAAATTGTCCACGCTTGAACAGGCTCTCGATTATCACTTCTCCAATCAAAGCTTATTACTTAGAGCATTAACGCATCGTAGTCACAATGCGCGCCACAACGAGCGCCTCGAATTTTTAGGCGATTCGGTTCTCAATTTCGTCGTCGCCGCGCTGTTGTATCAACAATTCGACAAAATCGATGAAGGCGACTTGTCGCGTTTGCGTGCCAGTTTGGTTAAGCAATCGTCTTTAGCCGAAATCGCGCAAAAATTACAGCTTTCTAATTTTTTAAAATTGGGTGAAGGCGAGTTAAAAAGTGGTGGTTTTCGTCGTCCATCCATCTTGGCTGATGCTCTCGAAGCGATCTTTGGCGCAGTGTATCTCGATGGGGGATACGAAAAGGCGCATCATGTCATTGCTCACCAATACGCCACAATACTTCCTGAAGTCGATCCCGAAACCCTCGGTAAAGACCCTAAAACTCGTCTGCAAGAAGTATTGCAAGCCCGTCGTCTCGATTTGCCGGTTTATACCGTCATCGCTACCCGAGGCGCTGCTCATAGCCAGTTGTTTGATGTCGAGTGTGCGATAGCCGATCTCGATATTGCTGTTCAAGCGAGTGGTTCTAGTCGTCGTTCAGCCGAGCAACAAGCCGCGACGGAAGCCCTCGATTTGCTCGAAGCGTCGTCAAAAAAGTCGGGCCGCCAAGAGCGAGCGCGCTCAACAAAGCAGTCGCTCGCCAGCCCCGATGCCTCACCGGAGCAAAAGTCATGAGTTTTCGCAGTGGTTTTGTCGCCGTAGTCGGGCGACCGAATGTGGGCAAGTCGACGCTTGTTAATGCTTTAATTGGCAGCAAAATATCCATTGTGTCGCGTAAAGCACAAACAACACGTCATCGTATTCATGGTGTGTTAACCCGCGAACAAGAGCAATTTGTTTTTGTTGATACACCGGGGTTCCAGTCGCGCCATGGCGGACGGCTTAATCGCTTAATGAATCGGGTTGTTACGCAGTCTTTGGCCGATGTTGATGTTGCCTTGCATGTGGTCGAGGCCGGCCGCTGGAACCAACAAGATGCCCAGATTTTGCCCTTGCTGCCCGATCCGTCACGCACTATTCTTGTCTTGAATAAATTAGATTCTGTAAAAGATAAAACAGTTTTATATCCTTACGTTGCCGAGCGCATGAAACAGTTTTCGTATGCGGCGGTGGTACCTGTCAGTGCCTTACGTCACGACCGGCTTGACGCTTTGCTCGATGAAATTGCTGTTTTATTACCGCAGCAAGAAGCGTTATTCGAGCACGATGCCTTAACCGATCGTTCGGTGCGATTTTTAGCTGCTGAAATTTTACGCGAAAAAATCTTTCGATTAGTGGGCGACGAATTGCCTTATGGCACAACGGTTATTATCGAACAATGGGAAGAAAACAACGAGGGTGCGCGTATTTCGGCTTGTGTTGTTGTCGAACGAGAAAGCCATAAACCCATAATGCTTGGCGCCAAGGGCTCACACATGAAGCGAATTGCCTCCGAAGCGCGTCAAGATATTCAACAGTTACTCGATAAGCCTGTGTTTCTTGAGGTTTACGTAAAGGTTGATAAGGGCTGGTCAGAGCACGAAGGCAGTTTGCGCGAATTTGGTTATGAGTAGTCGTCGCTCGAATCGAATTATCGACGAAAAAGCGTATCTGCTTCATTCTACTGCCTGGAAAGAAACCTCTCTTATTTTACAGGTATTTACTCGTAATTACGGCATCGTTTCCATGGTTGCCCGAGGCGCTAAAAGGCCGTATTCGGTTTTACGTCCGGTTTTAAATGCGTTTCAGCCATTGCTAATTTCATGGACCGGAGCGGGCGAGATTAAAACCTTAACCCGAGCCGATTGTGCCGGTTTAAAGTTGGCTAATCGACGGGCTCTGATGTCGGCTTGGTATATGAATGAGCTTGTTTTACGCTTGTTGCCCAAAGAAGATGCGCATCCAGCTTTGTACGATGCCTATGACCAAGCCTTAGGCCAGTTAGCTGAAGGTGACTATGTGGCTGGCACGTTGCGCCGGTTTGAGTGGAATTTGCTCATTGAAACTGGCTACGGCATCGAAGCCGAGACGCCCGATTTTAACGACCCTGCAAGCGAGCCAAGTTTGCGCCAATCGTTGCGCGAACGTATCGACGTCCTTTTAGCAGGTCGGCCCCTACGCACCCGCCAAATTCTAATGGATTTACAACGCTATTAATGTCGCTTAGCCAAGGCCCACTGATTGTTTTAGATACTTGTGTTCTGCTAGCTGGCAGTTTGCGACGTGTGTTGTTTGCCTTGGCCAAGGCTGGCTGTTTTCAGCCGATCTGGAGCCAGGTTATTGGCGACGAATGGCAACGCAATGCGGCGCGTTTATGGCAGCTAGAGGCCAATGAAGTGGCCAAGCAATGGCGCGACATGCAAATCACATTTCCGCAAGCTTGTGTTGGCGAAATAGAGCGTTATAAAGCGGGTTTGCGTTATAGCGACGCCAAAGACTGGCACGTTATTGCTGCAGCGCGTTCGGCACGTGATGTTTATGATGCGCCGTCAGCCACAGTAGTAACGTACAACACACGCGATTTCAACCGCTCAGAGCTGCGGCGTTTGCAGCTATATGTGCAAAACCCGGACGATTATTTAAGTAGGCTTTGGCAAGAATTTGCGCCATTGGTGCGTGAAGAATTGCGCGCAATGGCGTTCGATCAAGGACCCTGCACCCCAGAGGGGAGCAGGGCTTTTGTATCGGGCCGATTAAAACGTGAGCGTTTATTTCGACTAAATAATTTGTATTTGGCTAAATAGCTTATTTATTGTTTTAGTCTTCGCCGCCAAAAATGCCCAAGAGCATAAGAAGGTTGACAAAGATATTGTATAGGTCGAGGTAGACCGCTAAGGTAGCCGATACATAATTGGTTTCGCCACCGTTGACGACGCGTT
>DATGSD010000085.1:0-2092 GCA_035302965.1 Burkholderiaceae bacterium
ACCGAGCTTTTGAGTCGTTTCTAAACTGGGCGATACCGCGCGCCATCGGTGCAAACGGTTTAGCAATTCGAGAGTGCTGTTATAGGCGGCAGTTAAGTCAGGGTGTTTTTCGGCGACAACACGCAGGGCGCCAGCGATAACCCGCAAAGCATCATCAATAGCTTGCAAGGCTTTTTCGAAGTCGGCGTTATCAAGCAAAGCATCGACCGGCGCTTTACGACCTGGTAAGCGATCGATAAAGGCAGTGCTTAAGCGCAGTTCGCGTGTGGGTTGCTCGAGTTGGCGCGCCAGCACCGACCAATCGGCCGCTTCACGTGCATGCGCTAAGCCAGCCTTTTCTAGCAAGCGGCTTAAATCGAGTAATTGGTGCGAGGAAAGGTTTAAGCCTAAAAACCGCGTCGCGATATCGGGCAGCTGATGGGCTTCGTCGAACACCACAGCATCAACCTCAGGAAGCAAATCGGTAATACCTTCGTCGCGTAAGGCCAAATCGGCCATAAACAGGGCATGGTTAATTACCACCACATCGGCTTCTTGGGCTTTACGACGCGCCTTAAGCACAAAGCAGTCGCGCACAAACGGACACTCTTGGCCTAAACAGTTTTCGCGTGTAGAGCTGACTCGATTCCAGATATCGGCCGATTCGGGCACCGACGATAGTTGCGCTTTATCGCCCGTTTTACTTTGCTGCGCAAATACTTGGATTTCGCGCAAATAACCTACTTCGGTACGCGACTTTAAAGCGCGATCGTCGTTTTGCACACGATCGAGGTAGTAGTGGCAAACATAGTTGCCTCGCCCTTTTAATAAAGCCGCCGTTACCGGTAAGGCCAAAGCCTCGCGTAAATTAGGGAAGTCGCGCGAAAATAATTGGTCTTGCAAGGTACGGGTGCCAGTCGAAATTAAAATTTTTTGTGAACTGCATAAAGCTGGCACTAAATAGGCCCATGTTTTACCCGTGCCCGTACCTGCCTCGGCCACTAAAACCGAATGGTTTTGAAAAGCGTCTTGGATTGCTTGAGCCAACGCCAACTGGGCGGGCCGTGGGCGATAGCTTGGCATCGACTGCGCCAAGAGGCCTTCAACAGAGAAAATTTCGGACAAGCTTTGAGACATCGCGACAACCAGAAGAAAAAATCGCTAAGATTGTAGCGATTAGACAAAACGGCCAGCCCACTATTAGAGCGACTATGGCAAAATGGCCGTTGATTATTTTTGCATCGATTATGACTACTACTAACACCAAGCCACTGCCAATTCACCAGCAGCTTGCTCACGAATTAAATATCCGAGCCGAACAAGCGCAAGCCGCCATTACTTTACTAGACGAAGGCGCAACGGTGCCGTTTATTGCTCGTTATCGCAAAGAAGCCACTGGCGGCCTGTCGGATGTCGCTTTACGCGACCTCGAAACCCGTTTGCTCTATCTGCGCGAACTTAACGACCGACGCTCTACTATTTTGGAGACTATCAAAGCGGCGGGCAAGCTCACCCCCGAGCTTAGTACACAAATTTATAGTGCCGACACTAAGCAACGCCTAGAAGACTTGTACGCCCCTTACCGCCCCAGGCGTCGTACCCGTGCGCAAATTGCCCGAGAAGCCGGCCTTGAGCCCCTTGCCGACCAATTAATCGCCACGCAAAACGACCCTGAAACACTTGCCATTCAATACCTGCAACCCGACACAAAATTCAACGATGCAAAAGCCGTGCTTGAGGGTGCTCGCGATATTCTTGCCGAACGCTGGTCGGAAAACGCCGACTTATTAGCGAATTTACGCAACTACCTCACAAAAAATGCCTGGTTGTATTCCACGGTTGTTGAAGGTAAAGAAACCGAAGGTGCTAATTTTCGCGACTGGTTTCATTATTCTGGCCGCCTGTTGGCGCTGCCTTCTCATCGAGCATTGGCCTTATTTCGCGGCCGCAGCTTAGGCTTTCTCGATTTGCGCCTGGGGCTATCGCCCGAGCTCGACGAGCAAGACCCCCACCCTGCTTTGCTACGTATCGCTCGGTATTTAAAGCTTAAGGCCGATTTCTCCGAATCAGCCAGTGCCCACGGCCAGTGGTTAGCACGGTGCTGCCGTTGGGC
>DATGSD010000086.1:0-7261 GCA_035302965.1 Burkholderiaceae bacterium
CACGTAACCAAAAACCGGCGAGAAAACCCCAGGCCCAACATGTGCTAAAGACCCTACGTATAAGTCGCGCACCCCATCACCTTCAAGCGTTTTACCCCCCGCGGTAAATAAATGACCGGTAGCAACAACCGGTATCGTATCGCCGTGGCGTTCACGAGCCATCTGAGCCTCGGCTGCTAAGGTATCGTAATAATTTTTAATACCGGCTTTTAAACGGTCTTCTTTGTCATCTAGGCTTTCGCCGACTTGCGCTTGCCTAAGATCGCTGTCTCGCAAATACGGAGCGGCGGCCACAATGAGTTCGACTTGATTGTGCTGATTACGCAATAAAAGTAATTCGTTTTCGGCTTGGCCATCCTCTTGCGCCGACCTATTTCCTTGTGCCGAGCTCCATCCTTGTACTGGATTATCTCCTTGGTCTGGACTATCACTTTGCTCTGGACTATCTTCGGCAGCAAAGTCATCTGCGGCTTGATCGTCCGGTTTGCCAGGCGTTGCCCAAGCTGAGGCCACTTCTCGGTGGCTGCGACCAACCACATAAACATTTAAAGCCCGCAACAAAGCTTTAGGCGCTTCAAGAAAAGTTGGAGAATCGTGATTGCCGCCAATAACAACGGCATGTTGGCAAGTTGTTGTCGCTAACTGGTGCAAAAAGCGGTAGTACAAGGCTTGCGCCGAATGGCTGGGGGTTGTGGTATCGAAAATATCGCCTGCCACAATTAGGACATCGATGTTTTGCTGGGTGATGGTTTCTAAAAGCCAATCGAGAAAGGCCGAAAACTCGGCCTCGCGGTTTCTACCGTATAAGCTGCGGCCAAGATGCCAATCGGAAGTATGTAAAATTCTCATGGATGCCCTAATCGAACGCTAAATAGGACGCTTTAGCGTTTTGCTGCCAGCGCGTAATAATTAATTATGCTCAAGCGCTACACACACAGCAAGGCGCTTGGTTTACAGCCTAACGAAAACCAAGCGCCTAGGGCGATACAGGCCGATTCCTAAAAGCTTAGCTGCGCCAATAATTATTCGCAGCGGCTACTGTTTGAAAATTACTTGCTACTACCTGAGCGACCGCAATTAGGGCATCGGCATCATCTTCATAAACTGGTCGTAGTTTATCTCGGGCTTCGGCGGATGGCTGCGTATATTTAATTGCCATACGCGATAATTTCAGCGCGAGCTCATAGCCTTCTTGGGGCGTAGATGTTTGTAAGGTATCAAGCCATTGTTCTGCCATGAGTAGGTCTCCGATCTGGTTACACAACTTCATTAGCCTGGCATAAAGCCAAAACAAGGCGCCGAATACCCCTAATGCACTAATGGCTTTTTACTGGCAATAAATCTCTGTTTAAGTGCCTAAGTTTTTAAACAAACCGCTAGCTGCTTTCACTGAAAATTAATCGCCCTTAACACAAACGACCTGCTTCAGGGTGTATAGGACATCTACCAAATCGGTTTGGCGCGCCATAACCTCGTCAATATCTTTGTAAGCGCCCGGAATTTCATCGATAACAGCTCGGTCTTTACGGCTTTCTACGCCTTTGGTTTGCTCGCGCAAGTCGTCAAGCGTAAAGCGGCGGCGCGCTTCGCGACGGCTCATACGGCGCCCGGCACCATGCGAACACGAGGTATACGATTCGGCATTACCCTTGCCACGCACAATATAGCTGCGTTGACCCATAGAACCCGGAATAATTCCTAAATCGTCTTCGCGCGCTCGGATGGCTCCTTTGCGGGTTACCCACAGCTTTTGGCCAAAATGCTCTTCTTGCTCGACATAATTATGGTGGCAGTTAATAGCTTCTTGGGTAATTTCGAAGCTTGGCAACTGCTTACGTAAACCAGCAAGTACCGCTTTCATCATGAAACGGCGGTTTTCGAAGGCATAATCTTGAGCCCACTGAACAGCTTCAACATAATCGTTGAAGTCGGCGCTGCCATCAGAGAGGTAAGCGAGATCGCGGTCGGGCAGCTTAATACCTTGGCTCTCCATATGACGTTTGGCACGTTCAATAAAATAACGACCAATAACATTGCCCGGGCCGCGTGAACCCGAATGCAGCATTACCCAAACGTCGTCATTTTGATCGAGGCAGACCTCGATAAAATGGTTGCCCGACCCCAGCGTGCCGAGTTGTACCTGAGTATTGCGGTTAAATAAGCCAGGGTGTTTGTCGGTAATTTGGTTGTAGCGCTGCAAAATATCGCCGGGTAGCTGGGGCGCGTTGCGGTCGCGGTGGCTGCCGCCACGTCCTAAACCCACAGGAACGCGCTTTTCGATTTCACGCCGTACAGGGGCTAAATTATCGGGTAATTGGTCGGCGGTAAGCGATAAACGAACAGCGTTCATCCCACAGCCAATATCTACGCCAACTGCCGACGGAATAATGGCCGAATCGGTTGCAATAACCGACCCAACGGTTGCCCCCAAGCCAGCGTGAACATCGGGCATACAAGCCACCCCATGCGGGGCGATAAACGGCAACTGGGCTAGGTTTTTCAGCTGTTGCAGCGCCAAGTCGTCGACATCGTCCGTCCAAATACGAATGGGTCGTGAACCTGGTTCATGCAAAATTTGTTTCATAAATCTGTAAAAACACTATCAATAAATTTTAGCACCGCTTGAGTGCCTCTGGATACATTCCATAATACGAAATGTACGGTAAAACTGCGAATTTCATGTCAAAAAAATGAAGTTTTCGCCGTAAAAACACGATGTTGTGTTCAAACTACAGTCAAAAACTGTTTTTAGAAAAAATCGCTATTTTTGACTTTCAACAAGGCACGATTTAAAACCCCTATATACAGTAGGGTTAATAACCTGTTACAAACCAACCATAATCCAGGAGTACCATTATGCCCATGCGCGTAACAGCCCACGCCCTGGCCGCCTTGTTGCTAGGTGTTTCCAGTGTTTCTTTAGCATCGCCAACTGTTGAAGAGCTACGCGAAACCTCAAGTCGGCTTTTTGCCCCCATCCCAGAAGTCGACGTGCTAATCGAAGAAAAAGGCCTAAGCGACGACCAAATCGAATTAGGCCGTTGGCTGTTCTTCGAACCACGCCTGTCTAAAAGTCACATTATTAGCTGTAATACCTGCCACAGCGTAGGTACTGGTGGCGCCGACAATATCCCGGCCTCGATTGGGCACGGCTGGCAAACCGGGCCACGAAATTCTCCTACTGTGTTCAATGCCGTTTTTAATGCCGCCCAATTTTGGGACGGACGTGCGGCCGATTTAAAAGAACAGGCCAAAGGCCCCATTCAGGCAAGCGTCGAAATGAATGCCACCCCTGAATTGGTTGAAGAAACGCTTAACAGCATTCCCGAGTACGTCGAGCTCTTTAAAAAAGCGTTTCCAGACGATCCCGATCCGGTAACCTTCGATAATATGGCTGCCGCCATCGAGGCATTTGAAAGCACCTTAATCACTCCTAATTCTCGCTTCGACCAGTTTTTAGCTGGCGACGATGTCTTAGATGACCTCGAAATTAAAGGCTTAAGCCTTTTTATTAACAAAGGCTGTGTGGCCTGTCACTCGGGCGTTAATTTTGGTGGTCAAGGCTACTTCCCATTTGGCGTGATTAAAAAGCCAGGCGCTGAAATCTTGCCCGAGGCTGATAAGGGGCGTTTTACGGTTACCAATACCGCCACCGACGAATACGTCTTCCGTGCAGGGCCTTTACGCAATATTGCTTTAACGGCACCGTATTTTCATAGTGGCGAAGTGTGGGACCTCGAACAAGCCGTTGCCATTATGGGCAGCAGCCAATTGGGCCACGAGCTTGATGCCGACGAGACCACGGCCATTACCAAATTCTTACACACACTAACTGGCGAGCAACCCACAGTGGTTTACCCCACCTTACCGGCTAGCACCAGCGACACCCCAAAACCCGAAAACTAAGTTTGTACAAGGCAACCAGGCACGCTAGTAGCGTGCCTGGTTGCCTGCTAGGCGTTGCCTTAACCTTAAAACTAGTGTGTAAGCTCGAAATTTTTCCAACCGAGCCCAACAAAAATTAAAAAGCAATAAAGGCAAACTCTAGGCGATTTATTTGTGCATCACACAAATAAACACTGGTATACATGGGGTTATTACCAAAAGCCAGACCACGTACTTATGCATATCATATGATGCTACACCCACCCGAAACGATAAGTAACAAACTAGAAGTCAAACAGTTAAAAGCAACAAAGTAGCACGCAGCACCTCGGGTGACTGGCCTTTTAACGCCAGAACCAGTTCCAACTCGCAACCACCTCCGGAGGAAGACATGCGAATTTCTCAAGTCATTGTTGCCGCCTTTTTAGCCATTAGTGCTACAGCCGCAGCTGCACAAACGCCTGTGCGTTTTGCACTCGATTGGCGTTTCGAAGGGCCTGCCGCGCCTTATTTTGTGGCCCTCGATAAGGGCTTTTATAAAGACGAAGGGCTCGACGTCACTATCGATCCTGGCGCCAGTTCGGTCGAGCCCATCAACCGCGTCGCAACAGGCACCTATCAAATCGGTTTCGCCGATATTAATTCCCTAATTAAATTCCGCGACAACCCCGATAACCCGCCAGTTAAAGCCGTGCAAATGATTTACGACACGCCGGCATTCTCTATTGTCACACTAAAAGATAAGGGCATTAGCAAACCCAAAGATCTCGAAGGCAAAATCTTGGGTGCTCCGGCTGCCGATGGCTCTTATGCCCAATGGCCAATTTTTGTCGATGCTAACGATATTGATGTCGATAAAGTAACAATCGACAACATTGGCTTTCCGGTACGCGAGCCCATGCTAGCTCAAGGTAAGGTCGATGCCATCGCCGGTTTCTGGTTCTCGTGCTACATGAACCTGAAAGCCAACGGTGTCGACGACGACGATATCGTTGTCATGCTGCTGGGCGATCATGGTGTCGAACTCTACGGTAATGCTCTTATGGTCAACCCCGAATTTGCCGAGAAAAACCCTGAGGCAGTTGCAGGCTTTGTTCGTGCCACCATCAAAGGCATCCAAGAAACCCTCAAAGACCCCGATGCCGCCATCGAGTCGCTTATGGCACGTAACGCTATTGCCGATCGCGATGTCGAGCTCGAGCGTCTCAAAATGTCCCTCGAGAAAAACTTTGTTAACGACGATGTCCGCAAAAACGGCTTTGGCGATGTCGATATGGATCGTCTCGAAAAAGCCATGGATCAAATCGGCTTAACGTTCGAGTACACCAATCGTCCAAAAGCGGCTGATATTTTCACGGCCGAATACCTCCCGCCACTCGAAGAGCGTCAAGTGCCAAACTAAACAACAAAAACCATTTAAATCCATTTATCCAGAGGAGACCCCATGACGGAGACATTAGTCGAGCTTGAATCGATCTCTATGGCCTATGGCAAAGGAGAAAACGCGGTTTTAGCCATCGAGGACATCACGCTTTCCATTAAAAAAGGCGAAATGATCGCCGTTGTGGGGCCCTCGGGCTGCGGCAAAAGCTCTCTTATGAAGCTAATTTCGGGCCTGCACCCGCCGCTCGAAGGGCGGCTCGAAGTCGAAGGCCAACCCGTAAAAGGGCCGGTAAAATCGGTCGGCATGGCATTCCAAGCCAGTAACTTATTACCCTGGCGAACCTGTGTCGACAATATCTTACTGCCCCTCGAAATTGTTCAACCCTACCGAAGACAAATGTCGTCACAGCGTGCGGCATTCAAAGAAAAAGCTGAAGAGCTACTGCATTCGGTTGGACTGAAAGGGTTTACCGAAAAATACCCGTGGCAATTGTCTGGGGGTATGCAACAAAGGGCCTCTATTTGCCGCGCCCTTATTCACGAGCCCGAAATTCTCATGCTCGACGAACCATTCGGTGCGCTCGATGCCTTCACTCGCGAAGAGCTCTGGTGTGCTTTACGCGATATCCAAGCCGAGCGCAAAGTCACTGTCATGTTGGTTACCCACGATTTACGCGAAGCTGTTTTTTTAGCCGACACGGTTTACGTTATGTCTGATCGTCCGGGCAAAATCCTTATGCGCTGCGAAGTGCCCTTACCACGGCCACGCGACCTCGAGGTTACCTACACCCAAGAATTTCAAGATATTGTTCACGAGTTACGCTCTATGATCGGAGGGCAGCACTAAATGCGACACGAAGAATTAATCCAAAACACAGTGCCGCCATTGCTCTTTACAGTGGTACTTTTTGTACTTTGGGAGCTGGTCTGTAAGCTGTTTAAAATCCCCATCACCATTTTGCCTGCACCTAGCAATATTTTTGAGGCTCTTTGGCGCTACCGCATAGCCATTATTGATAACTCATGGGTAACGCTCTGGACAACGCTAGTTGGCTTTTTGCTAGCAACTGTTGGCGGTTTGCTATTAGGTATCGCCGTCGGTTGGCACCGACATGTTTATTCGGCCGTTTACCCCGTAATGGTGGGTTTTAACTCGGTTCCTAAAGTTGCCGTTGTCCCCATTCTTATTTTGTGGTTTGGCTTGGGCGAGCTTCCTGCCATTATTACGGCTTTTTTAATTTCTTTCTTCCCCATTTTGGTCAACGTTGCCACCGGTTTGGCCACCACTAACCCCGAACTCGAAGACGTGCTTCGAGCGCTGGGTGCCTCTAAACTCGACATTATGCGTAAAGTCGGTATTCCGGGCACCCTCCCTTACTTTTTCGGTTCGTTAAAAGTTGCCATTACTTTGGCCTTTGTAGGGGCGGTGGTTTCCGAAACGGTTGGTGCTAACAAAGGCATCGGCAAACTTATGCTCGATGCGCAAGCCAATTTCCAGGTTTCTATCGTGTTTGCTGGCTTACTAGTGCTGGCCTTTATGGGCATTATTCTGTACGTAGTTACCGCTCTCGTCGAAAAACGTTTCACGCGATGGGCGTTCCGTGGCCAACATTAAAGCCTAAGGCTTTTGGCCAAGCCTAAACCGCTTGGCCATTTGCAAGCTAAAAAAACGGCTTAGATAAACCTATAAATTACAAGCAACGCTAAGCGGTTAATAACACTTAAGCTTGATACTGCTGGGCTGAAATCGGTTTCACAACGATTTCAGCCCTTTTTATTGCACATAGTTACTAATAAGGTTTTGCCAGGGTGACGCTGTTTAACTAGCGGCAGCCACTAGGGCAAACGTGCAAAGCGCATATAACACGACGGGTAAACCTTTTAGTGCCAGTTTTTTAGGATCTTGGCTGTTTAAGGTTTTACTCTTTTGCTGCTCAAGTTAATAATCGGCAAATTCTTTTGTCATGCGCACGGTGTCGCCAATGTGAAAAGT
>DATGSD010000087.1:0-2790 GCA_035302965.1 Burkholderiaceae bacterium
GTATCGGGGTCTTCGTTGAACATTTTGAGGACATCGAGGTGCTTAAGCCCATTGATTGGGTCACCTCCGATACCAACAGCCGTTGACTGACCTAAGCCAAGTTCGGTTAGTTGGGCGACGGCTTCGTAGGTTAGCGTGCCAGAGCGGCTAACGACACCAATACGACCTTTTGTTGAAATGTGGCCCGGCATAATGCCAATTTTAAGTTCGTCGGGCGTAATTAGCCCCGGGCAGTTAGGACCCAGCAACAAGGTTTTGCGGTTTTCGGCCTGCATGCGATAACGCAGCTCGAGCATATCGCGAACGGGAATGCCCTCGGTAATACAAATAACTAGATCGAGATCGGCTTCGACGGCTTCCCAGATGGCACCGGCAGCACCTGCAGGTGGAACATAAATAACCGAAACGGTTGCGCCAGTTTCTTCTTTAGCTTCTTTGACTGTTGAAAAAATAGGAATGCCTTCGAAGTTTTCTCCGCCCTTTTTGGGATGCACACCGGCAACAAAAGCGGCTTCACCGTTAGCGTATTCACGGCAGTAATGCGTATGGAATTGACCGGTTTTGCCGGTAATTCCTTGGGTAATGACTTTTGTGTCTTTGTTAATCAAGATAGACATGTATAGAAATCCTTGGCAAATTCTTATTTGGCGGCAGCGACCACTTTTTGAGCTGCTTCCGCCATAGTGTCAGCGCTGATAATGGGTAAACCCGACTCGGCCAACAGCTTTTTGCCGAGCTCTTCGTTGGTACCTTTCATGCGAACCACTAAGGGAACCTTGAGGTCGACAGCGTGACACGCCGCAATAACCCCTTCTGCGATAACGTCGCAGCGCATAATGCCACCAAAAATATTAACCAAAATGGCTTTGACGCTGTCGTTTTGCAGCATAATTTTGAAGGCTTCGGTAACCTTTTCGGCGCTGGCACCGCCACCGACATCGAGGAAGTTAGCAGGCTCTCCGCCAAACAATTTGATGGTATCCATGGTGGCCATCGCTAAGCCGGCCCCATTAACCAAGCAACCAATATTGCCATCGAGCTGGATGTAGGCTAAATCGTGTTTGCTGGCTTCGACTTCGGCAGGATCTTCTTCGTCTAAATCGCGGTAGGCCATAATTTCGGGCTGGCGATAAAGCGCGTTGGTATCAAAATTAAACTTGGCATCGAGCGCGATAATATCGCCAGAGCCTGTTAATACGAGAGGGTTAATTTCGGCCAAAGAAGCATCGGTATCCCAATACACTTGATAGAGCTTTTGGAATTCGGCCGCCGCTTTTTCAACGGCCTCGTCAGGGATGTCGATTTCGCGGGCTAACTGAGTCGCTTGCTCGGTTGTTAAGCCTTTGGTGGGATCAACAAAAGCCTTACGGATGGCTTCTGGGTTTTCTTCGGCCACCTCTTCGATTTCCATACCGCCTTCTTTAGATACCATTACAGCAACACGCTGGCTTTCGCGGTCGGTAACTATACCTAAGTAGTATTCGGTTTTAATGTCAGCACCTTCTTCGATGAGTAGGCGACGCACCTTTTGACCTTCTGGGCCAGTTTGGTGGGTAATTAACTGCATGCCAAGGATTTCGGATGCGAACTGACGAACCTCGTCGATGGAGCGTGCAATTTTGACCCCGCCCCCTTTTCCACGCCCACCAGCATGAATTTGTGCTTTCACAACCCAAACTGGGCCGCCTAACTCTTCGGCAACCGCCACTGCCTCATCGACTGTAAATGCTGGCTTGCCGCGTGGAACGGTCACGCCGAACTTCCGTAGAAGCTCTTTGCCTTGATACTCGTGAATATTCATTTATTACCTGTCATAACAAAAATAAAACAAAACCGAATTGCCCGTATTTTGCCATGCCGTTTGGGGTGCTCCAAAACAGCTAAATTGGCGTATTTCAACGATGGCTATTTACGACGACGAGCCTTCGTGCTTTTCGGGGGCTTTATACCAACGGGGATAAAACTTTTTAACCATTTCGCCATCAAGCTTTAACGCATGGCAACCTTCGAGGTGAAAAGGCATTTTGTCGTCTGACCTTGGCTGATCTTTTGTGGCCGCCTCCTGCTCTTGCTTTCGCCGCCTACCCGCTAGGGTTTGTACCGCAGCCGTGGGTAAAACTTGGGCGAGCTCGGTCATGTGAGTGCAGCCGGCTGTGCGAGCAAAACGCTTTCTGACTGCGTGACGAAAGCCACGCAACAAATTTAAGCCAACTAAGCCACTGTAGTCGGGAGCGATACTAAAGCAGTGCTGTTGATAAGGGGCGGCATCGTAGCCCGCCACCGCGTCGGTGATGGTGAATTCAGCATCGAAAGTTACTCGTAGCTGCATTTTATGGACCGGATCACCTGCACGGTGGATGCCTTCGCGTTTAGGAAAATCGTAGGCCTTAACGTCGATGAGCTCGGCGTCGAGATCCCACTGCCCATCAGCACGGGCATATCCGTCGACACGCAAGGTTCGTGTATGTAGATGTTCGCGCTTACTAGATGCAGGTAAAGACATAAAACAGCCCCGACGCAATAAATGGTCAATCGGGTCAGTATAACGCACGCAAGCTCTGACAATAAAGCAAACGGGTTTCGGAGCGTGAAAAAGTCACTTCCGAAACCCGTTACGCATCTTGCCAAACTAAGTGCTATTAATTACTTAACTTAGGTAAAGAAAACCATTAGTTATGCGGCTTGACGCAGCTGCTTTGCCGCCTCCACCATAGCAATTAATGCCGCTTCTGTTTCGGGCCAATCGCGTGTTTTCAAACCGCAATCGGGGTTGACCCATAAACGTTCGGC
>DATGSD010000088.1:0-2386 GCA_035302965.1 Burkholderiaceae bacterium
GGAATACGTGAAAGCCCGCACAAGCAGGCTGGCAAACGGCTTTTTTGGGATTACGCCGAACAAGCTCTAAAAGCTGCCCCCAACTCATTAGACATGACGGCTTATACACAAGGGCAAATGGATTTGGGGGCAACCTTGTGCCGGCGTAGCTCGCCTAACTGTCAACCTTGTCCGTTACAGGCGTCTTGCTATGCCTTTGCCCACCAAGTTCAAGATCAGTTACCAACGCGCCGTGCCCGTAAAACACCTCCTAAACGGCACTGTTTTATGCTTGTAGCGCAAAATGCTCAAAACGAATTTTTGCTTGAAAAACAAGACGATGTGGGCATTTGGGCAGGCTTATGGGCTTTACCCCAATTTGAACAGCTTGACGACCTATACCAATACTGTCGCCAACAGGGTTTTAGTAGTACTACTAAAGCCAAGCGCCTAACGCGTGTTAACCACGCGTTTAGCCACTTTAGTTTGGCGATAGAGCCCTGGTACGTAACAGGCGCGCCATTAACGGTAAAAGAAAACGATGCCCGTCTACAATGGTTTTGTGCCAAAAACCTGCAAAATGCTGCACTACCTGCCCCAATCCGCCAAATTTTGACGCCCTTAATGAACGTTTAAACGCACATCACGGGTACAGCCGCGTAACTTATCGTAAGTTACGGTGCCCCCAACGTTCTTGGGTGCTACATAAACCAAATGGCTGCAAAAATAATAAGCATCCGGCGAACGCACATTGTAGGAGAGCTGTTTGTTAAAGAGGATAGGTGTCCGCCGCTTATTTATCGAGGGTGCTTATCTTCTCGTGTTCAGGTCGTCAGGTTCAAGGTGTCTTCACCGGACGGATACCAAAAATGTGCGATTAACCGTTAACGATTAAGCTGGAATTGGTGCACGCCAGCGGCTAACACTCATTAAAATGCCACACGCCACAGCCAACGTAAGCAACGCCGTTCCGCCATAACTCATAAATGGCAGTGGCACACCCACTACTGGCAAAATACCGGTAACCATGCCGACATTCACGAATACGTAGATAAAAAACATCATGGCCAAACCGGCGGCAAGCAAGCTGCCAAAACGGTTATTTGCCGACACCGCAATAGCCAACCCCCTAAACACAAGTAGCCCGTATAAAACCAGCAGCATAATGCCGCCATAAAGGCCGAACTCTTCGGCATAAACAGCGAAAATAAAGTCGGTAGTACGTTCGGGCACAAAATCGAGGCGCGACTGGGTGCCTTGTTGATAGCCCTTACCGTAAATACCCCCAGAACCTACGGCAATCATCGATTGTATGGTGTGGAAACCTTTACCTAGCGGATCGCTTCCTGGGTTAAGCAAAACACAAACTCGGTGCTTTTGATAATCGTGCAATACCCCCCAACTAACGTCAGGCTGGCAAATGGTGTCTTCGTAATAAACCAAAGTGCCCACAGAAATTGCTATAGCAAGCACAACCGGTACCAAATACCGAAACGCTAAGCCCGCAAAATAAATAACACATAAGCCGGCCATTAACACCAGCAGCGCAGTTCCCAGGTCGGGTTGTCGCACAATTAAAACAAAAGGGACCAGTAGCACAATAAGTGCGACCAAAAAGTCGAGCAGGCTCATTTGCCCTTTACGTTTATGAAAATACCAAGCAAGCACCATGGGCAATGCGATTTTCATAATTTCAGAGGGCTGGATACGGGCAAAACCTAAACTTAACCACCGTGTTGCCCCTTTGCTGGTTTGACCAAAAAAAAGGACAGCGATTAATAGCACTAAACCAATCGCATAAACCCACGGCGCAACTCGCATCAAAATATGGAGCGGAATGAGAGCAACAAACCACATTACCAAAAACGCCAAAGCAAAGTTATGCGATTGATCAATAAAACGCCAGTCGTTGCTACCAACGGCCGAATGCAGCACGGTTAACCCTAATAAACTCATTAAGATTAAAAGGCCTAGCAGCGGCCAATCGAAGGCCGTTATTGCTTTTACTACCCATTGCCCCAACTGCTTCACGACTCGCTCCCATCAAGCGACGCAGCTAGCGGGATCGGCGCATTATGCTCTGAGTCTTCAGCCCGATCAATTGGCTGAAAGCGTTTTTGTTCGACCGGCCAATTATTGCGCTCGAGCAACCAATAATCAAAAACTTCGCGTGCTATAGGGGCTGCTGCAGTAGAACCCCAACCACCATTTTCAACAATTAATGCCACCGCTATTTGTGGTGCATCGGCTGGTGCATAAGCCATAAACAAAGCGTGGTCGCGAAGGCGCTCGTCAATTTTTTGTGCTTGATATTTGGCCCCCCTAAGACTAAAAACTTGTGCCGTTCCGGTTTTGCCTGCCGCTTGGTAAGGCGTGTCGATAAAAGCACGACGCGCCGTGCCTTTAA